>WRCR01000094.1 GCA_009783865.1 Planctomycetaceae bacterium
AAACGCTGCTTTTCGATTTGTCGGTATTACCCGGCGTGCTGGTCGGCGTTGTTATCGGAAGAAAAATCTATAAACTGATTCCAGAAAAATACTTCGTGCCTTCGGTCGTTATACTCAATTTACTTGTCCCTTTACAAATGCTGTTTTTTTAACTATTACTTTAACTATGAGTCAAACTGCCATCAGTGAAAAAGATAGGGAAACGCTTCAGAAAATACTGTCGCTGGCTGAAGATGTCACTAAACAAATAAGGAAACGGCGCGACCCGCAGGTCGATATTCCTGTCCGCGCTCTGTCGAATGTCACTTTCAATGAACGGAAACGGATTATCGAAATGGGCAGACGGACTTCGCAGCGGCAACTTTTCAATCTGTCGCAGGCGAAAAGTTTCATGCAGACGATGCTTGTCGCCAGCGGTGTGAAACAACTTCTTATGCAGGATAAGACCGCCAGCATCCGTAATTTGTTTTATATGCTGAAGCATACAATTAAGGGTATCAAAGAAGAAACATTTAACGACCAGGATGAATGCGACCCTATTATCGAAGATATGGAGGTATTGATTAGTTCGCTGCGGGAAGAACTGCATCTGGCAGCGGAAAGCCGCGGCGCAATGGTCGGCAACATTATTCTCAACGACAGCGGTGACGAAATCGACTGTTCACGAATGGGCAGCGGCGGTTATGCTATTCCGTCGATTGTTGAACCCAATAAAATTCAATTCCAAAAATGTCCGGCAGCGTTTGTTTTACATGTTGAAAAGGGAACCGTCTGGAACCGGTTCAACGAAGACAAATTTTGGAAAAAGCACAACTGTATTTTAACACATGGTGCCGGTCAGCCGCCGCGCGGTGTCCGCCGACTCCTTTATCGGTTTCAGAATGAACTGAAACTGCCGGTCTATTGTCTGCTCGATAATGACCCTTGGGGATATTACATTTACAGCGTCATCAAGCAGGGTTCAATCAATCTTGCGTTTGAATCGCAGCGGATGGCGGTGCCGGAGGCAAGGTTCATCGGCTTGCGGAGTATTGATTTCAAACGATGCGGACTGTCGGACAGCGTGAAAATTGATTTGAACGACACGGACAAAAAGCGGGCGAAACAAATTGCCGAATATCCGTGGTTCGCAAAGAAAAAAAGTTGGCAGAAAGAAATCGCTTTGATGCTCGAAAACGGTTTCAAACTCGAAGTTGAGTCACTTGTCAGTAAAGATATTAGTTATGTAACTGAAGAGTATGTACCGCAGCGGTTAAAGGAAGGAAACTTTCTGGACTAAACGAATTTTGAATAACCCACAAACAACAAATGAAAAATCAAAGACCTGAATATCATCTTCCTGAAGAAATTATTAGTGCCGTCAGTCATGCTGTCGGCGGTTATCTCGGTGCGGCAGCAGTCGTGCTTCTTGTGCTGTTTGCAATTTGGAGCGACACACAACTTGCTTGGAAAATTGTTTCCGGTTCGATTTTTGGAGCAACTATCATTATTCTGTATTCGGCTTCGACTCTTTATCATGCCGTGACCAATCATCAGGTCAAGGAAGTGTGCCGCGCTTTCGACCAGATGGCTATCTATGCCTTGATTGCCGGTACTTACACGCCGTTTTGTTTGGTAACCCTCCGGCAAGAATATCCAATTCAGTCGTGGACTACCTTCGTTGTAGTTTGGGGAATGACGCTAGCGGGGATTTTGTTCAAGATTCTTACCAAACGCCAATTCAGATATATCACGACCTTCACTTATCTTGCGATGGGCTGGTTCGGTGTTATACTTATTAAGCCCTTGAGTCAGGTCTTCGAGTTTGGAGGACTCGTTTGGCTTGTTCTCGGCGGCGTACTTTATTCATTAGGAGTCGTATTTTTTCTTTGGCGCAATCTGCCGTACAATCATGCAATTTGGCATGTCTTCGTTCTGGCAGGAACGATGGCGCACTTCTTTTGTATCTTGTTTTACGTAATGATGTAAGGAATTCAATCATAAGTCCTTCCTTCACGGTATTCTTTCCAGACCGTTTCGAACCATAACTCCGCATCGGGAATCGGACGCACCGGTTCAAAACGGTGTTCGATATGCTCTTCGGAAATATATCGGCTGACCAAGACCTTATCACGATACGCCGTATCTTCCGGCACCATCGACGATATTAAACCATCTCTGCATACAAGTCCGCTGCCGCGGCTTCCTATGGAACAAGCGAAAGCAATCGCATCAAGATAAATTTGCGCTGTTAATGATAAGTCGGGAAAAGCGGCTAAACGATTTATATCCCGTATCATACCGCCGTATTGCGACATCACTTTGCGGTCTGCTTCCGCCGACACAGTCGGCGGCTCTCGATAATTTTGCATTTTTTCTTGTATCAATGCAATCGTTTCATTATCAACCGTCCAGCCGCTGTACCGATTGGCAATATACTCGGCGGCGCGGAACGCTCCGACTTGACCGGCATTCAACGCTGCACCGCCGGGACGTGTTACGCCGTGAGAACCGTTAACTTCGCCTATCGGAAACAAATGTTTGATGTTCGTTGACTCCCACCAAATCGTTCCCGCTAGTCCGCCGTTGTTGTGCTGCGCACAAACCGCTATCTCCAGCATTTCGCTGTGCAAATCAATTCCGTTGTCAGCATAAAGTTGAATCGCCGCCGGATTCATCTTTTCGAGACGCTCTATCGGAGTGGAGACGGCAGACGGCAGACGGCAGACAGCAGAATCCTGCTGCAAACTTTTTTCGAGGTAAATTCGGGCTTCATCGGATAATTGTTCGAAATCAAAGCCGGTCGGATTGCGGCGATAATCAAGAAAGACCCTTCGGTTTTTCTTGATGGTCTCGTTGTATACCAAAATGTCGATTAACGATGAACCGTCAATCTTTTTCACGTCAAAGGGCCACTGGTAGCCCTTCAAAAATATCTTGGAATAAAAGTCGGGCGTTAAAAATTCCTGTTCATCGCTGCCGTCTTGATTGGTCGAAACAAAGCGCGGAATAACCTGCATATAAGTTCCCGACACATTCCAGCGGTGCTTGATGGACGCTAAACCGAATTGCATTTCCGGCAGGTTCTGCGCTTCTGCCCCGATTGCCAACGCAAGTCCGATGCTTGCCGTTTGATGCTGAACGGGATAAACACTGTGTTCGTACAAGCCGCCGGGACCGCCGACAGCAAAGATAACATTCTCGGCAATAACGGTTTTTGTGTTGTTATTCGTGTCTTCAAACACTGCGCCGCAAACGCGGTTGCCGTATTTCAAAAGTTCAACGCAATGAAACTGTTCCTGCACGGGAATCTGCAATTCTTTCACGCGGCGGATTAACGCAAGGCACATGTCCCGTGATGTATAGGGACCTACGGACGTTGCCCGCTGCCGCGGGTCGTGGTCGGTTTTATAACCGGCGAATTGACCGTATTTGTCAGTCGGAAACTTCACGCCGAGTTGAACGAGATGCAAAAAGCACCGTGCGGAATATGCCGCTTCGATGAGCGCAATGTCGCCGTGCATACTGCCGCCGTTGAAGAGCGTCTTTGCTAAATCGTAAATCGAATCGCTTTCTTTGCCGCAGAGCGAAAGTTTGTAATAGGTCTGTTTATCGCTGCCGGTATTGATAGACGTTCCTTGGTCGAGACCGTCCGTTGCGATAAGAATATCGTCAATGCCAAGTTCTTTCAGGCGTACAGCAGCGCAAAGTCCTGCCGCTCCGCTGCCGATGATTAAAGTGTGTACCCGCTGCATGGAATTCATTATAAATCGTGAACTTTATCAAGAAAGTAACAGTTAACTAAATGACGGTTAAAATAATATCACATTTCCTGATAAATGTCATGCTTTTTTTGCAAGATAGAAAACCTCTTGCCAAGCCGAATGAATCAGTGTATAGTGAATGCTATGTTTCGGAACCATCCATCACTCAATTTCCTCTAGACCATGACAACCAAAACCATCTTTATCGCATTTTGTATTGCCGTTCTAACTGCTTCTTCCGGTGTTGCTCAACAGGAAATTCAAGTAGCATTATTCCTTACAGACGTTCATCGGCATGCTGTGAATAATGTCAAAAAACATAGTCCAGACATTTTGATTGTCGGCGAACAAGAAAAGAAATTTCTTATCGACCCGCAAGGAACATTCTGGAACAACTATCTCGTCAAAGGACGATTCAATGAATCATCCTGCGCACCGACAAATCGACCGTTTACGCCGCTGATTCTGCCCGATGTAGAAATTCGCGGTGTCAAAGAGGGTGATGTTATCGAAGTTAATGCTGGTATATGGCACTTTTTGGACACACCCGGCATGGGAGCAGGTTCTGTTTCCATTTGGAATAAAGATACTGGTTCTGTTGGTACCGGCAACTTGATTTTCGGTGACGGCAAAATTACCAACCTCTACGATTTGCAAGACCGTTTTCCTGAAGCAAAAATCGATGCGTATCACGGCTTCATGGCACGCGCTCCCCGTTTGACTGCCAGTTTGGAAAAAATCCGCGCTCTTAACCCGACAGAACTTGGACCCAACAACGGTATAATAATCGAAAATCCGAATGAAGCCATCGACACACTCATTACACGCTTGCGGGCGGTATATCGGAATTACTTGAGCACTTCCGCCTTGTGGTGGTACTTCGGCGAAGAGCGTATGAATGCAAGTGCTGCGGCAATTCTGGGGAAGGACTTCGACCCTGCGAAACTTGAACGTATGCCGGAAGCAAAGAAGTACGAAAATCCCGACTGGCTGCTCGGTTTTTCAACAACCCGTATGCTCCGCTCCGAAACGGGCGATGTTTTCGTGATAGATGTCAGCAGTGACCGCTTTGCGGACCAAATTATCAACATGCACAAAGACGGCAAATTTAAGAACGTAAGCGGAATGTTCGTAACGCATTATCATTATGACCACAATGCCGGTGTTCCTAAAGTTGCGAATTTCTTTTCCGCTCCCGTTTATGCTGTCGAACCGCTTGCAGATATTCTGGAACGTCCCGGTGCATATCGGATGCCGTGCATACAAAACATAGTAGTACCAGTTGTACGAAAGAAGGACGGCGAAACGATGAAATGGAACGAATTCGAATTCACGTTTTTCGACTTTCCCGGTCAAACCTTGTACCACAACGCTCTTTTGGTACGCAAAGGAAATGAACGCCAGATTTTGTTTGTCGGCGACTCATTTACACCAACCGGCATTGACGATTATTGCGCTTGGAATCGAAACCTGTTAAAAGACGGCAAAGGATACCTTTATTGTCTTGATAAAATACGTTCTCTTGAACCGTCACCGCTGCTTGTTAATGCGCATGTTGAACCGCCGTTTGAATTCGATAAGGAACGGCTCGATTACATGGAACGCGCCTTGCGGGAAAGAATGAAACTGCTTGCCAACCTGCTTGATGTGCCGGAAATCAACTTCGGTCTAGACCACGCTTGGTGCCGCTTCGACCCGTTTGTTGCGGAGTTTAATTCCGGCGAAGAAATTAAACTCAAAATGGTGATTACTAATCATTTTGACAAACGCAGTGAATTTCATGTTACGCTTGAACCGGACGAGGCATTTCCGTTTCAGATGATGCCGGCGGATGGTGTTCGGACGCTGACTATCGAACCGGGAAAGGAGCATTCGATAGAATGGACTTTCAAACCGGCAGATGAGAACGTTAAAATCGGTTTCCTTTCCGCAAAGGTAACCAGCGGCGATTCGCTGACCGGTTATTGCGAAGCAGTGCTAATGTCAAAGAGGCGGGGGCTTTAGCCCCCGCTTATATTTCACGCCTTATCAATCGTGAACGCCATTACTTCGTCAATCGAGTCCGCTTTCAATAGATACATCAACAGACGTTCTATTCCCAGCGCAGTTCCGCTGCACGGCGGCAGTCCCGCTTCCATCGCTTTAATCAACCGGCTTTCAAGCGGCAGCGGTTTCTTTCCGTCCGCTTGACGCTGCTCCGCAATACTCCGAAAACGCCGCCGCAACTCCTCCGCATCAAGCAGTTCATTATAACCGTTTGCAATTTCCAATCCGTTGAGAAATAATTCAAACCGCTCCGAAACATAGTATTCTTCCCCGTCTTCTTTTATCAGACGTGTTGTCGCTAACTGCGATTGCGATGCCGGAAAATCAAAGACGATAAAGTTGCGCAAATGTTTCTGCACCAATTCCGAAAACAACAAGTCAAGCCATTCGTCTTTGTGTGTATTATCATCAAAGGAGTCGGGAAACGGCACTTGAAAACGCTCCGCCGTCTGTTTCAGTTGCGCCGCTGTTGCTGTATGCGGATTGATGCCGGTATGACATTCAAACACATTCCTGTATGTCGCAAACGAAAAGTCCGTATTTATATTTTTTTCACTAAAAGAGATGTTAGCGGTTATGAATTTCACCAACTCCGCAAGAAAATGCACACCGGTTTGATAATCATCGCCGACCCGATACCATTCCAGCATTGTGAATTCGGTGTTATGAAAACGCCCGCGGTCTCCGCTGCGGAAAACCGGCGTGATTTGATATATCGCCGTCATGCCGCTTGCGAGAAGACGTTTCATTGCAAACTCCGGCGATGTTTGCAGAAAGTATTGCCGGTCATTGCGATGCGTCAGCGGCAAGGTTTCATTATGTACTGCAACTGGTTCAACAAAGCGGTCAACAATCGTATCGGCAGAAAGCACCGGCGTTTGCACTTCGATGAAACCCCGCTCCTCGAAGAACTTCCGTATCAGCCGCAGCACCTCGCTTCTGCGGACAAGATTTTCCAGCGGCGCAGCGGTCATGCTGTTTTTACACTTCGGTTCTGTCTTATTACCGCTCATTTTTTTCAAACCAACTGCGGAGAAGTTTTTCACGTTCAGTCGGAACGGCAGTTGGCTTTCGGTCATTTTGCACTTCACCATGTTCGACGCTCCAGCCGTCCCATTCACGGAAAGCATGATAGGACCAATCCCAGCCGTACTCTTCAAAAAGTTCAATGCAGTCCTTCAAATAGCGGTAAGCACTTCCGTTCGGAGCCCAGCGGATTGCACTGAACTCTCCGATGTAAATAGCGGCACCGTAATCGGTTGAGTAATCCAAAGTATTCTGCAATGCTTTCCGCAGCGTCTCTTTATCCCAATGCAGTCCGCCAATCTTGCCGGGATAATCAAGCGGTTCGGACTTACTATGAACACCTTGATGTGTAAAACTATGCGGTACATAAACGTGAACAGTATAAATCACATTCGGTACTTCTTTCGGGTCAAACGGTTCGAACCATTCAAGCGTATCAGGACCGCCCCAGGGTGCTGCTGAAAGAACGATTGCTTTCTCCGCATCAATTTTCCGAATTGCCTTAGCCGTTTTCAATGCAAGAGAACGCCAATCAAGAAGACCGGAATTCTCCGGTATGATGCCCTCAACGGGTTCGTTGAGTAAATCGTAAGACCACACCATTTTTTCGTCCTTATACCGCTTTGCTAACTTTTCCCAAAGGGCAACGAATGCGTCCTGAAATTCCTTCTCGTGAAACATCCGCATAGTGCTTCCTTTGTCCTTCGGAATTCGTCCGCCGGGCGGCGTGTGTACATCGAGACAAACATAAACGCCGTATTTTTTACACTCCGGCAGCATTTCGTCAAGCAGACGGCACTGCTCATCAATCCACTTGTTATATTCTTCAACCGTTGCGGTGTCGGCGGGACCATTCGGGAACCCGCTCCAAGTTAATTGCCAGCGGACGTGATTCGCTTTCCATTCGCCGCCGAAGACCTTGATGTCTTCCGATTTGAATCTGCCGGGCGAAATCATTGCCCCGCGCAAACGCGGAAGATTGTGACCTTTATAGACCGGTTTGCTCTTATCTGCTTTTTGTGCCGGTCTGGAACGCTGCTTGCCGATAACTCTGATATTTACATCGTCAATCAGAACCGTTCCCGTTGTGTTTTCGATACCGAGCAGCAGTTCAATGGATTTGACATCACGGGGTATATCGGCATTGAAAGTGTTTCCTTTCCAATCGAAAGAACCGCTGCCTTCGTTTGCTTGCAGCCATTGTTTTCCGTGGGGGGTATCGATAATCAGCATTACTTTAATACCGTTCCACGGTTGCGGCGGTTCGGCAATGTTCTCCGCTTTTATTCGTGAGGTTACCCGCAACCGCGCACCGGCAAGTTGACCGGCGGGCAATGTAATCACTGCCGATGCATTCTTGGATTGACTGTCTGCCGGAATACTAACTTGCAGCGCATTATTCCTTACGGAAACGAATTGCGGCGAATTGATTTTCCAGTCGTTTGACAATTTACCGCTGTCAAACGACTCGGTGAAAACCGTATCGCCGATTTGGACTTCGGCAAAGACCGGAATTGCATAACAAACGAAGAGTAAAATGAAAAGACCGGAGATGTTTCGCATGAAAATTTCCTTATAAATGTTGGATGTCGACAAACGTTTTTAGTGCTTTGATTTTACCATAATCGGCGGTGTTATAAAACGGCTGCTGTTATTTAGCCGGTACGCCGTCTGTCCCTCCGCTATTGCATCCCTCACAAAAAACGATACAATGTTTGTTGTTTCAATTTTCCCTTTTTACGTTCTCAACCGTGACTCATCAAAAGAAAACCGCCGTCCGTTCCTTTCAAAAAGAAGCCGAAGTCGAAACGTTTTACGTCAACATATTTGACGATTCTATCTTCACCGATATAAAACAGCATTATCTCGACATCGATGTTCTCACCCGCAACCTGCTCATCGAAGTCAAATTTAACCGAAATATCGAAAAAGAATGGGCAGACATTTTAGCCCAAGCATTATGGTATCAAAACACACTGCATACTCTCGGCGAAAGAACACGTCCCTATCTAGCCGTTGTTGACGAAGACGAAATCTGTATTTTCGAAGCAGAAGAATTGAAGCACATTTGGACGAATGATGCCCTCTTTTCCAAAGTCAAAAACGAAGTCAAACGTCCTTCCGATGCACATCAAAGCGTCTCGTTAATGGACGCAATTCATTCACGGGACATTACCCGCTGGTACTTTCGCGATATTGCAAAGGGCATAAAAAAATTGCAGGAAATCGAACAGTACGACCAGCCGCAACAGAGACCGATACAAGTAAATAACGTCATCGAAGCATTTGACGATTGGATAGAAATCGTCCGCAACTTTTTACGCAGCAATAACGTTCCTTCGGCGTTCATTTTTTATGAAGACATTACCGAGAACAATCCGAAACGGTACATGGCAGTGATGAAAGAGATAGACGGCGTGCGGCTGACCATAACTTTCGAGAATTACGGAGCGACTATCAATCGAATTCCTGAAGGGCAATACCGCAAGTTTGAAAAGCAGTGGAAACGCATTGATGCAAACACACCGCAAGCAGAAGAGATTTACAAGCGGCTGTATCAACTTTGTGAAATGGACAAACGCCGCTCGACCGGCAGTTTTTACACGCCGTATTCTCTTGCGAAACATGCTTGGAATATGATAGTCAGCCAACTTGGTGAACGATTTTGGGAAGACGGTACATGGCGCATCTGGGACAACTGCGCCGGTATCGGCAATCTGCAATACGAAATTGTTCCGCCGGACGCTTTGCAATATACTTATCTTTCCGACAAGGGATTGGCGGAGGTTTCTGCCATTCAGGAAAACGATTATTTCAAAGGCAAGTGCGGCGGCATTTTTCAATTCGATTGGCTCAATGACAACGAGAGCATACTGCCGGAAAACTTGAAACACGATTTGCATAACAAGGAACTCAAGTGGCTGTTTTTTATCAATCCGCCGTATGCTGACTCGGGAACTGGAATTGGGAAAGAAAAAAAGTATGGAGTGAAATTCGGCAACATCGCAGACGAAATGAAAAAAGGAAAAATGGGGCAATGTGCCAACGAAATAGCACTGCAATTTCTCTACCGTATTGAGCGGGACTTCGGAAAACGGGGATATCATCTCGGTTTATTTTCAACACCGAAATGGATTACAAAACCGTCTGTTGAAAGTTTCCGTAAGATTTGGCATCCTATTTTTCAGGGCGGCATTATGCTTAATGCTAGTGAACATTTCATTCAGCAGAGAACGAAAAACAAACTTGAATTAAAGGCGCATGGAAATTTTCCCATTTTATTTTCACTGCTTGACCGCCGGACAAAAACAAAGACGATATGGCAAGAGCAGGATTGGACATACGATATTGTCAATAAATCGGTTAAGAAAATCGATGGTAAAACGTTTCTTATTTTTGATTCAAATCGGTTGCCGTTTCGTAATTACTTTTTTCCGTTTTATACTGCCGATAAAAAGATAAAACGACCGATAATGAGTGGAGCGGTTATTCCAAGCAGTGGTCAGTCCCGGAAAGGCGGTAATGTTTCGACAGAATTTGTCGGTTCAATTTGTTTTCCACATTTCGATTTTCAAGGTATGCAGATGTGCTATTTGCAGTCGTCTTTACCTTCTTCTCACGAAGTGTGTGTCACGCAACGAAATTACAAAAGTACTCTCACCGGTTTTGCCTTGTATAAATCCGTTAAATACGAATGGACAAGACACGAGGACATCTTTTACGCTCCATACCGCAATTTAACAAAAAAAGAAATAGCGGATTGCCTGCTCTATGCTTTGCTTGACGGCAAGAACAACACGGCAACGACAACGGTCGAAATCAAGGGCGAAAAATTCCTTTTGCAGAATTGGTTCAACCCCTTTGACGCAGCGAAGTTCGACTGGAGCAGTTTATCGTCTGTCGGCAGACAAGCATTTGCCGAGTTGACAAGTTATTGCGAAAACAGCGTCAAGTGGCGGACCTTGCAAACGCCTTACGGCAATAACAAAGGCAGCGGTGTCTGGCTAGGCTTGTATCAATACCGCACGTCATACGAAATGGTCAACAAAACGTACAAGAAAAAGTTCGGCGTTGACTATCCGAGTCAGGATTTATACGGCATTCCGTATCCTGATAGTTTCAAAGCCGCAACCGAAGCATTAAGACAACGGATTGAAGCGTTAGCGATTGAATTATGTTTGACGGCAGGCAAAGAAATCACGAGAACGCGGGATACGTTTTTGGAGTCATCGCAGCGGCA
>WRCR01000095.1 GCA_009783865.1 Planctomycetaceae bacterium
GACACGGCACTGCGATTCGATGCCGACATGGACATTTCCGGTAAAAACATCGTCGTCAATGTGGGATTCGGGCACGAGGGAATACTCAACACTTTGACCAACACGGTCACAATCGATAATGTTGACGTTCAAAGTGGTCACATCGCGAAAATCGGCGACGGCACACTCATTTTCACCGGCAATGACACGAATTTGTCCAACGGCACCGTCTATGTTAAGGCAGGAACACTCCAACTCGGCGACAACACTGCCGAAGGACACATCACCGCAAGCGGAGGGTTCGATGTTAGTGCGGGGGCTTTTCTCGCTTACGATCATTCCAACGACATCACCGAATCGCAACAGATCACCGGTGCCGGTACGGTCATCCAGCGAGGCACCGGAACGCTTAAACTCTCGAATGACAACAATGCTCTCCTCGGTCCTTCCGGCTTCCTCGGAGGAACGATCATTGAAAGTGGAACGGTCGAAATTGCCGACTCGTTGTCCTACGGTTCCAGTTTGTTTGGTGGACCACACGCAGGACACATCACATTCACCGGCGATCAAAGAGGCGACGCGGTCGTAACAGGCGTTTCGTTGATTAATTTCGGCGGTGGTCTCGTATTGCCCATACTTTCGAACTCTTTCCGTACCGAAGAAGACAGCACAAACAACTACGTTGATTTCACAAATATCGTTGTACCGCCAGGAGGTTTGATGGACATGCCGATTATCGCGAGTGTTCCCGACGGAGCATTTCATGTCGCAACAAACTCCGAAATGACCGTCTCAGCAAACCATCTCATACTGGGATTACCTCCTCTGGGATTATACAACGGACCGGGCGGTGCCCAAGACCTCTACGTTGCGGAGGGCGGCAAGTTCAATTTACAAGTCGCCGGCTATGGCAACCAAGTCACATTTGGAAGCGGAATCGCGGGAAGTGGTGATTTGCACATCTCCGCAAGCGGAGCACATGGCATGGTCAACTTCAACCGTGCCGGTGCGGATTATTATAAGATGGGCAACACGACCATTGCAGGAAAACAAGATCACATTATCAGTCTCACACTGGGCAACGGCGTTGTGTTCGAGAATGAAGGCGACTTCATCCTCACCGGCGACAGAACCGATTTTCTTACGCGTCACGGGTACGGCACTGCGACATTGATCGGTAGTGGAACCGTCAAGGCGGATACCATCAAGGTTCTGTGGGGAGCAGGACTGGCACCGACAGGCTCCACACTGACACTCGAAGCCAATACAGTCGAACTCCAAGAATTCGTGATGGTCTTTCAAGGACAAATGCTTTCCATCAAAAGTGACGATGCTTCGATCGGGCACGGTATTATTGGCATTACCGACTTGACGCAGTCCCAGTTCCGCCTTATGGAAACCACCCATCGGTTCACGAATGCTCAAACCAATGCCGACCTGAATACAAACGATCTGCTTCGGGCAACGTCAGGCGGATATCTCATCACGTCGAATCCTGCCAGTCCTCGCGGTCATTACTCGTTCAAGTTCGGCGACGAATTCGCCCCAAAGGACGATCCACTGGCAACCGACCTTTATGTTTGGCTTGCCAATGACATGAACTCGCTCACAATGGGTTGGAACGGCGAAACGGGAACAGCACTCAATCCGATTTTCTGGATAAAAAACGACGCGTTTGAGTCGCTGCAAACGGGGGCTGCCGAAAAAGAACACCTATTTTTAGCCGGTGACAAGGTCTATTTTTTCGGAGCAGATGATTACTTTATCGACATTGTACCGGTTCAATTGGAAAACACCGGCGACCGCATCGCCGTGAGTGGAATGGTCGTCGGCAGGGAAATGGATGACTCTACCATCACGGCAGGCAATTTCACATTCTCCGGTGCTGGCGGTCTCTATGTGGATGCCTCGAAGGCATTCGGCGAATATTTGCCAGGAGGTTCCAAGACACCCACACTCACACCCACTGGCAAACTCGAAAAGTACGGCAGCGGCACCCTGACGTTTGAAAACACCAACAACAACTACTTCGCCGGAGGCATGAGCGTACAGGGGGGCGGTAACGTGTTCTTCTCAAACGGAGGCAGTAACACCTTCGGCGGCGACGTGTCCATCAACAACAGCAATGTCACGTTCGACAACAGTGAAAACAATAGATTCGACGGTGCTGTGAATGTTACGAGCGGAAAGTTGGAGTTCACCGAAAACGTCGAACAAAACCAGTTCAAAGAAAATGTGTGGCTCGCCATTGGCGGTACCCTTGCCGTTACCAAGTCGGAACATCTTCTTTTCGATGCAGGTAAAGAGATACAGTTCACCGGCGACAATGCCACGTTGCAAGCCAATGGAGTCGTCGCAACGGATGCGCCGGTCACGATAAACACATTCTTCACCAGCATATTTGACACTCCCAACGCCGACAACGCTCTCCTGTTGAACGGAGCACTCTCGATGAGTGGTGGACTCGGCAACCCTTGGATCGACAAAACGGGAGCCGGAATCCTCCAAATCGGTGTCAACTCCAATGTGGAAAATATTAACACGCATATTGTAGGAGGAGAATTCCGTGTTGTCGATGGTGTCACGTATGATACAAGGGTAATGGTTGTTGGTGCCGCCGGAACATTGGCGGGCGGCGGTACGGTCAAAGGTAGTAATAGTATCGAAGTTGGCGGTATACTCAGTCCCGACAGTTACGTCTATAAAGAAGAGGGCGGAAAATTAGTCGTCGAGTCTGGCAACCAATACGGAACGCTCACATTGGATAGCAATCGTATCTTTCTCGGCGATGCGGACTCTCTATGGGGCATCCCTCCTTTCACGATGAATTTCGACGTTGATGCCAAGTCCGACGGCAAGGATGACCTCAAAGACCTACTGATTCTCGTGGGGAATACTACAATGGTCAATAGTGTTTCCAGCCCCATGAACGGCACGATTAACTTCCGGGGCAGCCTTATCAACGACCCGATTCTCGTCATTAAGTCGGAGATGATTAACGGATACAACCTGTCCGGTGGCACTCTCAACACGGCTTTGACGGCAACACTCAACGGAGCGGCATTGACCAGCACTCCGCGAGGAACCTACGCATTTAAGTTCGGCGATGATGCCGGGACACCTGCCAACTTCACGGACGTGTTTTCCGTTGCTACCCCCAACATTTGGCTTGAGTCGCATCTGAATTCGCTGACGATGAACTGGACGGGCGGCGGCACTGTTCTTGCCCCCGTTTCCGGCTACTGGGGATATGACAGTACGTTTGTAAGCCAGCAACTCGTGGGCGGCAATAGCGAGTCCGTGTTCCACAGCGGCGATTATGTGCTGCTTTACAATCCCAATGACGACGGCAGTGTTATTACCGTAACGCTGTCCAATCCCGATGATGGAACACCGATGGACGCAAGAGTGAGTCGGTTGACTGTAGGATATAGAATACCCCCGCCCCCGTTCGCAATGGGCGAACAACATGGCAACGTCACCATTAACGGTACTGGTTCCATCTACGCTGATGCGTCGCTCGCCTTTGGAGATTATTTGCTGCTTCCGCCAGCGGATCCAGAAAGACTCTATCCCACTGGTACATTGGACAAGTGGGGAGAGGGAATTCTGAAGATAGACAACGAAGGAGCCAACTTTTTCGTGGGTGGGGATGCGGGATTCACTGATAGGGGCGGTGTGAATATTAACGGAGGCACCATTGTCATCGGAGAAAACTCATTTGACAAAACGACCGGCTTATCTCAAGCCCTCGGCTATTATGTCACAAGTCCGGGGTCCACCACAGACGCTTCCGGTCGAGTACGATTTTTTTATAACGACGATACCACCGTGGAAGTCGAAGATGTCGCCGGTGTTGACCAGAGAATACAGAATTACTTCCAAACGGCGAGTAGCATCAAAAACAAGTTCATCAATCACGGTGAACTGGAGATTTCCGGTGTTGAGAACCACAATGATGCTGTTGTCGGTATCGACGGTCTGGGCGGGGCGTTTTTCATCGACGCAACGGCAAGTAATTCCAGTTTGGACATCGTGGCAATGAAACACCTGACGCTGAAGGATAACAAATTTTATTATCCCATACCCGACACTTGGTTCTTCAACGACATTCTGTTAGACGGCAGTGTTTCTGGAACGCCAACGCTGAATCTCCTTCCCGAAGATGGAACAGGCATTTTCATTCAGAGCGGTATTGCTACTACCGGAAGGTCAGAAGATGCATTTATCAACATTGCCGGTGACGGTTTCGTGCAGATTGAAGCCGATTCCGCTGTTAATGGGACAACCAATGTGACCAGCACGCTGCGTATTGCGGACGGCATTACTTACGGTTCTCCCATGTTGCCCGGTACCGACTACGAAAACCACACGGTTAACGTTTCCGGTCGCCTCGAAGGTGCCGGTACATTGCGGGGACATGAAATCAACTTCCTCGGCGGCACGATTAGTCCCGACAATTTAGCCGGTACTCCGGTTGTCGCGGCTTCTTCCATTGGCGTTTTAACGTTGGCAATCAACGAGCACGACAGTGGCTTGGGACCTCATATGGTCAATTTAGCCGATTTCATTTTCGAGTACGACGTGCGCGGCACAAATAACGATTACAGCGGACCGGGCTATGTATCGCCGAACGATCTCTTGCGGATCACCGGCTTCCAAAACGATGAGGTTGAAATCGTTGCAGGAACCATCAAATTTCAAACGGCAAACGGAACCGAAAAGACGCTCGAAACCGGAAAATACCTGATTATTGATGCCGATTCCGGTATTGCAGGAACGCTTGCCGGTCTAACGGCACTGATCAACGGCAACGCCACCGACACCACGCCGCGTCATACGTTTGACTTCCGGTTTAATGATGATACAAAGGGGGAAGCGGCACTGGACAATTCGCAAATTTGGGCGGACTACTCTGTTCACTCGCTAACGATGGATTGGACCGGCAGTGCGAGCAGTGTTTGGAACACGGTGGCAAGTAACTTTGAGAGTCACCAAGGGGCAGCAGGAAGTAAGGAACATGTTTTCCGTCCCGGCGATTACGTTATATTCGGTGAGAGCGATAAGGTTGAGATTGAGTCACTGGCCACGCTCGTCAGCGGTGTCGAAATCTTTTTGGCGGATACCCAAGCCATGACATTCACCGGCAGCGGCGGCATTTACGCACGGGAACAGCAGCCGGGCGACACTGACATCGTCGGCAAATACGTTGGTGTCTCGCTGTTTCCAACCGGGCAACTGTGGAAAGACGGTGAGGGAACATTGATATTCGAAAACAAAGGATTCAATGTGTTCGAAGAAGGAATCGTCCTTTACGGCGGCAAAATCCTTGTTGATACCGCTTCTGCCGACGCAATCGGTTTTTCGCAAGCCCTCGGTAAAATTGACGGCAACTATAAATTATCTGGTATGGTCAGTTTTGATGGTTCCAAAGGCGGTTCACGAACCGTAGAAATCGCAGATGGTGTAAAGAAAATCCAGAATTTATTCTATGCAGAAGACAGCATCGATAACACGTTCCGCAACTTCGACGCATTGGAAGTATTCGGAGTCGTTCATGACCCTGCTACTCTTTGTCCGCATGAAGTCGGTTCGGGCGCGTTTGTTGTTAATGCGTTGACCGATAATGCAGTGTTGACCATTGACGCTAAGAACCATTTGACGCTGAGAGATAACGGATATGCGCACGCAGACGGTTTTATACCTAATGACATTTTGCTGCTCAGCAACAGAGACGGCAGGGCGACGTTGAATCTCAATTCCGATGCTGCAAAGGGCATTTTCATTCAGAGCGGTATCGCCGACATCGGTGCTAATAATGAGATAAACATCGGCGGTGCCGGTTTTGTGCAAATCGAAGCCATGTCTGCTGTTTCCGGTACTACCAACGTATTAGCCGGAGCAACGCTGCGGATTTTGAACGAAATTTCCTACGGCAATGATGCGAACCATGCAGTCAATGTTTTCGGCGCCCTAGCGGGCAGCGGTATCTTGCGGGGAAGTGAAATCAACATTAGCGGTACTATCAGTCCCGATGCTGACAGGTTCTCGCCCGACCATACTGCGGTTGACCTCGAACACAAATACGGCATACAGACGCTGCATAGTACGGTTGGCACAACGCTCAACGGTTTCACATTCAACTATGACATCGATGCGCCGAATGAAACCGGCGTTTATAAGCCGACAACGGATTACGTCGGCGAAACGACAAACGACTTGCTTCTCATTACGGGAGACGGTCGGGTGGAACTCATTGACGGTACTATCCATTTCCGCGGCGGCTTGCAGACCGGCAACTACTTGATTATTGCCAGTTCACAAACTATCAATCTTCCGAATGGCAAGGAATTGGACGGCATTAACAATCCCGATGACGGTGTTCTGAAAGCAGCGCACGACAACGGCGTGATTCATCCCAATTCGCCGCGCGGCAACTTCGCCTTCGTTTTTGAAACGCCTGATAAGAAAGCGCAGGATTCACAAATCTGGCTCAAGACGGAAATCAATTCGCTGACGATGAAATGGGACTTCGACAAACTTGTTAGTGTTCAAAAAGGTCCGGGCGGCGAAACGACTTCCGTATTTCGTCCCGGCGACTATCTGATTTTTGATACGGCGGCTTCATACAATGTTGCTGCACCGGACACGATTGTCAGCGGACTTGATGTCGGCGGAGATGAAAACGTCACCTTCACCGGCGACGGCGGCTTTCTTGCACGAACTCAAGTTGCTGGCGACACGGACATCATCGGAAGGTATCTGACGACGCTTAATCCTGATGAGTTGCTTGTCCCAAACGGAATGTTGAAAAAGACCGGCAGCGGAACTTTAACCTTTGCGAATACCGGCGGCAATGTGTTCTCGGAAGGCATCGAACTTCACGGCGGCACCGTTGCGTTTGACAATGCGAATCAACTCGGAGACGGCGGCAAAGGAATTACCTTCGTTGATGATGCGAAACTGAAACTTGCCGATGCGGTTAGTCCCGAAACCTTGGCGCATAAGATTACTATCAATGCCGGTAAGACGGCGGAGTTTATAGTCGATACAAATAACGCTCTTATCTTGACCGGTCAAGTCAGCGGCGGTAATGTCGAAAAGACCGGTGCGGGTATTTTGCAGTTCTCCGGCATCGGCAGCGTCAACGTTGCTGACACTGATGTTTCATCCGGTGAAATGCGTATCCTGAAGGATTACACTTCGGACAACTTCACTGTTAAGAAAGATGCTGTCTTGACCGGCAACGGTAAAATTATTTCCAGCGGCACAATAAACATGAACGCCGACAGCATTCTCAGTCCAGATAATGATGCAGCCAAGTACGGTAAATTCACGTTCAACGGCGATACGAATCTCAACGGTTTCATATTTGAGTATGACATTAACCCGAATGGCGACAACGACTTGCTTGTCGTCGAAAGCGGTGCGGTGAATCTCAACGGCGGTACTATTGACTTCATTGGAACATTGTCTACCGGCAGTTATTTGATAATGACCAGTCAGGAATCGATAAACACCGGCGGCAAACCGCTTGATGGCATCAACGACCCTGTAAACGGTGTGTTGTCCGGCATGATGAACGGTGAGGAGATGATGAGCGGTTTGCCTCGCGGCGAATGGCAATTCGTCTTTGAAGACGATGTTTTACGCAACGAAATCTGGCTCATAGGCGAGACAAACTCGTTGACGATGAAATGGGACATCGACAAACTTGTTAGTGTTCAGCAAGGTCCCGGCGGCAAAACGGCTTCAGTATTTCGTCCCGGCGACTATCTGATTTTTGAAACGGCGGCATCATATAACGCGGCTTCACCGGACACGGTTATCAGCGGACTTGATGTCGGCGGAAATGAAAACGTCACATTCACCGGCGACGGCGGCTTTCTTGCAAGAACGCAAGTTGCAGGCGATACGGACATCATCGGAAGGTATCTGACGACGCTGAACCCTGATGAGTTGCTAGTTCCTACCGGCATGTTGAAAAAAACCGGCAGCGGAACTTTGACCTTTGCGAATACCGGCGGCAATGTGTTCTCGGAAGGCATTGAACTTCACGGCGGCACCGTGGCGTTTGACAAGGCGAATCAACTCGGAGACGGCGGTAAAGGAATCAAGTTCGTTAACACAGCGACTTTGAGCGCGCTCAACAGCGTAACACTTGGCAATGCCGTCAACATTGCCGATAACGCAACGGGAAGTTTCGATACCGGAACGGGTTCGACATTTACATACATCGGCGAACTGACAGGAACAAATCAGTCAACGCTAAACAAATCCGGTCTTGGAACAGTACGTCTTGAGGAAGCAACTTCCGAATTTGCCGGTAATGTTTCCGTATCAGCGGGAAAACTTTTCATTGCCGGTTATTACGGCAAGACGAAACAATTCGATGTCGAAAACAACGCAACGCTTGCCGGAACGGGAACCATCGGCGGCATCGGAACTATCAAAACGGGCGGTACGCTTATGCCCGGCGGTGCAAAGAACGCTGCCGATTGGAAAACAAACGATTACAATCCGCTGTATGTTAACGGCTCACTGCAATTCGACAACGGCAGTATCTTTGATGTTCACATCGCCCGAAGTGCATCAGAACAAATACGGATTAGCGACAGCATTGTTGTGAACGGCAATGTCGCCATTGACAGCGGAGCGAAACTGAAAGTCACAGTCGACTATTGGGAAGATGCCGAAATCGACAATGATAAAGACCATTTCACTGTCATTGACGCTTCGCAAGAAGGCGGTACAGGACGATTCGGTACTCTTGAACCCATCGACTTGCCGAGAGGTTTGACGATACTGCACGGCTGGGACAGATTAGAAGACGCACTCGCCGGTAATATGTACGAACTCTGGTTCCACTTCGACCCGACGAAGGGTTTCGGGCATCTTTGTACGAGACATAACCGAAAAGAAATCGGCAAGACGCTTGACTGGTTCACCGAAAACAAAGACCCCGGTCTCAAGGATTTGATAGACCAACTGTCCAGTTTTGAGGACAAAGAAATATGCGAATTGCTGGACCAACTTCACGGCGACTTGACACCGAATGCAATGTTCATGGCTCTCAAGGAACCGTGGCGGTCTCCGTTTAACCGGTTGTCGCTCGATGCAAATTCATGTTCGCCCTGCGGTCCGTTGCAGAAAAAATTCAAACGTGAACTATGGGGTGAATTCAACGCCCGCTATGAGAATGTCGGTTTCGATAATAACGCACATGCTTTCACTATTAACCGCTATGGAATTGCTGTCGGTGTTGACCAGCGGCTCAATCGCCGGTCGGTTATCGGGGCAGCGTTCCAATATGCTGACCCGCGCTTGCGGCAGGCAACCGGTAAAGTTGAAATGGACGACTATGAATTCGGCATATATAATATGACACGTTTGACTGATAACGTCGATGCGAAACTGTATCTCGGTTATTCACATCAGAGTTATGAATTCTCCCGCCGCGTTTTCATTCCGGCAAACGGGAAATTTACGAATCCGATTTCGGAACAATTCAGCGGCAGAACTAACGGCGATGCCTTCGCAGCAAGTGTTGAAATAATCCGCACAATGAAGTTGCGGAACGGTTTTCGTCTCTTGCCGGTTGCTGCGCTTGACTTTGAACGGGCTTGGATGCGCGGCTATCAAGAATCCGGCAAGCAAACGACTGACTTGACGGCACTAACCTATAACGATGCTTCGCTGGAACGATATATGTTCCGCATCGGCTTGGGCGGAGAATATGATTTACGCAATCAACTAACGCTGAATGGTCGTGTTCAATATGCGGCGCAACTGAATGACCGGGAATATCCCGCTGTCGGAACCCGTTTCGTTCATGAAACGAAGCCGGGACAGCGGACAGCGGATATTTGGGGCAGCAAAATCGGACGGGATTATTGGAATCTCGGCATCGGAGCGAACTGGAAGTTGAACAACAGCGGCAGCAAGTCGTTATACATCAATTACGACGGCAAACTATACAACCGCGCAACCGTTCACGCTGGTGAAGCGGGTTTTGTCAGGAAGTGGTAATTGGATTTAGTCCACTAAAGTTTTATACCTACATCGGACTGTACGGGACAAAACGTCCCTTGACACACAAATGTAAAATTGCTACCATTTCGCATCGGGCGGAAAAATACCGCTTGCAAACAACAAAATAACTCTTTGGAAAGGACTCCAGAATGGAAAACTTTAACTTTTTCAGTTTTATTCGGGACGGTGTCAGACGTTCAGTACTCGGCGGTGTCGAAGATGCCGTTCAAACCCTCGGTTTGCCGCCGGAAAGCGATTCAACCAAGTCGGTTCTGTTCAAAAACCTCTTGACCGATGATACTGTCGATGCTTCCACGCCCCGAAAAATTACTGCCTCCCGCGGCGGACAATCAAAGTTGGGACGCGGTATCGGAGACTTACAACCGGTAAAAGAGGTCTAACAGAACTTTTATCGAAAGTATTGTAAATGCTCATCTCAATAGACGGACCAGCCGGTTCCGGCAAAAGCACTGCTGCGAAATTACTCGCCAAACGGCTTTCCGCTGAATCTCCGTCTTTGTTTGAATATCTTGATACGGGGTCAATGTACCGCTCTATCGCGCTGCTCGGCTTTTATCGGGATGTAGATTGGCAATCGCCCGACGCACCGCAGAAATTAACCGAATTGGCTGCGTCTGCACAAATTGACATCAAAGCGGGCAAAACCTACCTTGACGGCAAAGACGTTACCACACTCGTCAGGATGCCGCAGGTCACGCAAAAAACATATCTTGCGGCGGATAATCCTGAAATCCGGCATCTGATGGTCAAACGTCAGCGTGAAATTGCCGAACAGATTCAAAAAGCGGGAAGAGGCATTGTTACCGAAGGACGCGACCAAGGAACGGCGGTCTTTCCCGATGCTTTCTGCAAGTTTTATCTCAACGCTTCGCCGGAAGAGCGGGCAAAACGGCGGTGCAGAGAACAAGA
>WRCR01000096.1 GCA_009783865.1 Planctomycetaceae bacterium
GGAAGGGCTATCGCTCATCAGATAAAAGGTACTCCGGGGATAACAGGCTTATCGCTCCCGAGCGTCCATAGCGGCGGAGCGGTTTGGCACCTCGATGTCGGCTCATCACATCCTGGGGGTGGAAGAGCTCCCAAGGGTTTGGCTGTTCGCCAATTAAAGTGGTACGTGAGCTGGGTTCAGACCGTCGTGAGACAGGTCGGTCCCTATCTGCTGTGGGCGCACGAAACTTGAGGAGATTCAACATTAGTACGAAAGGACTTTGTTGGACTCGGCTCTGGTGTTCCAGTTGTTACGCTAGTAGCACGGCTGGGTAGCTATCCGGGGAATGGATAAACGCTGAAAGCATATAAGCGTGAAGTCGGCTCCAAGATTAGGTTTCGTTATAGTCCCCTGGTAGACCACCAGGTTGATAGGTCGTGTATGTAAGTTCAGTAATGAATTAAGTTAAACGATACTAAAGGACAAATGTTTATCACACGCATCGAATACTCCCTTCGGGGGAGCGACGAAACAATTACTGGCGCGTGGGTGTCACTCTTGCTAATTCCTTTGTATAACGGGCTGTCCGGGTGAATAAGTCGTACAGTCCTTTTCCGGTGGTTTAATCAAGAGGTCACACCTGTTACCATCCCGAACACAGTAGTTAAGCTCTTGGTGCCGATGATAGTAGTACACTTGCGAAAGTAGGTACCGCCGGTTTTTTTCTTTTTTATTCGCAAAATGTTTTACTCTATCGCCAATCTCGGCGGAAAGAAACGCATATGTTCGTTGAGCATTTTGTACGTTCCTAAATCAAGTTCGGCGTTGAAAACATCGGACACAAAAGGTTCCCGCTGATAATGTGCAGAAGAGCGCAGTTTCGATGTCTCAAGTGTGAAAACACAAATCCGTTCCTTGCCGGGCGGTATCTTGTCAGTGTCTCCCAAAACCTCCCAATGGCAGGTAATATCGTCAAATGCCTTCACCGTGTTGCCGGAAGCGCGAAAGACGACTTCATGCGGTCCCGATTTTCTTCCTTCTGCCGCCCTTGCCGGACCGAACATAGCGTCATTAAAAGTTGCTGTGTATTCATAACCAAGCCGGGCGGCAAACTCCGGCGATAATTCCCTGCCGGTGTTGTTGCGGTATAGGAAATAAACCTGATTCCGTGCCGTGTACAAAGGGTTAATCGTCATTCCGCTCACTTTTGCTTCGCCGGGGACCACTCGAAAATACGAGGTTTGACCGTTATTTCTGTATTGGTCAGTGTCAAGTTTCGCCTGAACACGTGACCACTGTAAATGAGACAAACCGGAAGATCTAGCAACAGGCATGAATTTCAGATAGAATCGTTCACAAGGAAAAATTTCATCAGGAAGTGCCGGCGGCCAGTGTGCCATGTCTCTTTTTATTTCAATATTTGCTGCATTCCATGTCTTGCCATCCGTACTCCAAAAAATTCCTTCGCGATGTATCTCGTAATCGTCAACATAATTTCCTTGCAGACGACCCGACAAAAAACGGAGGGGCGGCAGGACGCAAAATTCACCATTGACACCAATGGAAACCGGTCGAAGTTCAAACTTCAAGATTACTTCATCAAGTTTATGCAGGGGTTCCCTATTCCATTTTTCGAGTGGGCGGGCTTCGATGGAAACGGAAGGATAAACTGTCCGTTCCATACGTTCAGGATATAAGCCCCACGGGTCAACTCTATTCTCAAGCCGAAAATGATAGACACTCTGTTTGGTATTGTAATCTTGTTCAATTTTTTCACTGTGTCCCAGCGGCAGGAACACACCTGTTGGTTCGGTTCGTGAAACAGCAAGTTCATTCCAAAAGATGTCTTGCAGGGGTTGACCTTTAGGGGTGAGGTTCAAAAGTGCCTGCGCGGGAAGAAGGTGGATATTCTTGACCTGTACCTTACTATAATTTCTCACTTTGATTCCTATTCGCATTTGGTCTTCCGTTTCAGAAACACGAAAGAAGTGTGAAAACGTCATACACTCCTCATTCCAGTTGGCACACATCGCGTCTTGAAAAAAACCTTGCGAAGCGTCACCGACCGTTACCTGGGAGCGATTGACAAGGGTCTTTTGGTCAATCTGAAAAAGGTAACAGCCCGGTTTTATGGGAAAGGAAGAACTTAAGGCATAGCCCATTGCTTCTTTAACGCCTCGGCTGACATCTCCCCGCTCATGGCTCAATTCTAAAACACTGCCATGGGAACGGAATTTAGCACTGGTTAACGTCCAATCTTTCGTTTTAATGACATTTTTGGCTTTGCTTGCCGGTTCATTGGGATTGATTAACGCAACGGCGACGGGTGTCGGGTCGATGTGACCGACGGGAGTCGGGTCGATGGGACGCAGCCCCAGTTGCTCGGCAATCGAAATAGGTTTGTCAGCACAACTAACTGTTACGACAAGCCAGAACAGTGATAAAACAGTGAGGGACTTTTTCATGGGAGTTACACCTTGCAAGAATCGGCGAATGACAAGACGGTATTGTAATCCATTTGTTCGAGGGTGTCTATCTATAGAACTCAAACGATTAAAAAACGTTCCCGCAAAAACGTTTTGCTTTTCCCTTGCGTTTTTTGCGAACCTTGCGGTTGAATTTTTTAACCGCGAATGACTGGGAATGCAAAGATTCGCAAAAAATAGAATCCTTAAAATCCTGTATGTCCAGTCTAAAAACAAAAAACTCAAAATCATGTAAATCCTGTCCAGAACGAAATTTAATTCGCTCTAGTGCATTGCAGGCAAACGGAAGGTAAAATCCATTTCCAATTCTCCGATACTCCATTGACAAATCAAATCGTAATGAGTACACTAATGGAATAGTCAGTTTTCCAGCGGCTTCCCGCCGGTGCTACAATGTCAAACCAATTTTGTCCTCAATGCGGTGTTGCTGTTCAGGCAGCGGAAACGTTTTGCCCCTTTTGTCAAAAAGCGTTACCATCTTTCGCCTCCGAAGTGTCTCAACCATCGCTAGGCATTGATACTGATGCGATTCGGCGCAAACAAAAAACCATCCTTTGGCTGTTTTTAATAGGGCTATTGTGGGGTGCGGTCATTTTACCAACTGCTTTCGTCACTCTCCAAATTGCCCGCGAAGAAATACCCGATGCTTCGATTCGTGATGTTCGCTTTAACCGTATCGAAGTACAATCAAAAACTTATCAAACGCTTGTGATGATATTGCAGACATCTCAATTTTGCAGCAGAATTTTTTTCGGCTATTATCTCTTCGTTTGGTTTAAATATGTTCGAGCAATGGGATATAGCCGTTTGGCATCAACCGGTCATATTTTGATACAATTTATTCTCTTGGTCAACATGATTGTTTTTCTTGTTATGATACATAAGGGGAGAGTTCTCATAGCCAAATATTCCTAACTGACTTGATGCGGTTAAAGAGGCGGGCGGCTTTAGCCCCCGCTACTCCGCACGATAATTATAACGGTCGTTTGGGGCACTGTCGCCGTGAAGCGTGAAGTCAGACCACTCGCCGGTCTGCTTGATATTGTCGCACCATTTGAAATGAATCGTTTGCGGATTGCCGAGTGCTTCACGCGGAATCGCCAGTTCGATTTCCTTTTCACCGATTTTATATTCAATTTCCCTTTGGGCATCCCACTCATATTTTCCGCCGACGTTTTTTTCGAGCATTACCGGAATACGATTGAAAACGAAATCGTACCCCAGCCAGCCGGTGTCGGTCTTGCAATCGGTGTCAAGGAACAGTATCATCCAGTTGCCGTCATTTTGTCCAACCAGCGGTCCGGCAGTTCGGACGTAAAAGTAAATGTTATTTTCATCACGTGAAACTTTTGCTGCGATGATGTCGTTACGTCCGGTAGTATTCTCGTAACGGCTTCCCGCTTCCCAGCCGCGCTCGCTGCGGTGAGCGATGTCACCGATAGTGTCACGGAATTCCGGTTTCACGTCTGTCCAATCGTCGAACTTTCCGTCAATCGTAATCAGTTTCGATACGATTTTTTCAAGCGGTCTGGTTCCCTTGAACCGGCGAATATGTCCGATTAGTTGGTAATAGTAGGCATCTTCGTGTCCTCCTTTGACCGGTTCGGCATCGCGGCTGAATTCATGGTTGAACTGGTCGACGAACGACACGACATCACTTCCGTGAAACGGTGCCTTTTCATCGAACCGCCCCATAATCCATTCGTTCCAACTTGTGATGAACACTGCTTTTGGGTCAAGTTCGTAAGCCCGTTTCCATTGCTCATCGAAATTTCGTCCTGAGTAATCGCAATCTTCCGGTGCCGGTTGTTTTCCGTTATGAAAACTGCGTCCGTGAGCACGCGGATTGCTTAATACTCCGAGTTTGCCGTCAACGGCATTTTGCGCAATTCCGACAGATACTTCCTCAATAATTTTTCGTTCGTTACCGCCACTGTCTTGTTCAAGTGCGTAAAACCCGTGCTGCGGATAAACTTCGAGCCAACTCCATTGGTTCGGACCAGTCGGACCTTGAAAATAGTCCGGCTGCGGCTTGCGAAACGTGAAGAAGTCGAGAATTTTCGGTGATTCCTCATCGCCGAGAACGAGTATCATATCGAAGTTGCTTTCGGTTTCCTCACCGTCAATGAATCCTTGGAGTCCGTCGGCAAAGTCCCGATGGGGTGCCGCGCACCACCAGCCAGCTTTTCCCTGCGGCTTACTCAATTCGAGGTAATACGTTCCGGGCGGAAGCGGCTCGGCGAATTTCATCATTCCCCAATTGTTGTCCGGATGATTTAGAATATCAGCCGATTTCACGACCTTACCATTGGGACCGGATTGGCGAAGGGTGATAGTGAAACCGGAATCTTTTGTGCACCAGGTTGGAATGGCAGCACCGATTTGGAGAAACGGTTTTTGCACCGTGAACTTTTGACCGAGCGTCGTTTTCAGTTCGACGGGAGCATCTCTTCCGGCAACACGTTTCGATTGAATGGATTCAAGAATCCATTCAGGATTGGCAAGTATAAACGGTTTGCCGTCCCACCGGAACCAAAGGTCGGCGTAGTCCCCTTTACTGTACAGGTCTCGCCAAAGTTCATGAACGACTTTTTTGGGTGTTCCGAATGGACAAAGAAACGCAATTTGCGGAGCGTGGTTTCCAGCGGCGCGGACATCACTAAAAACTTTGCACAGTGCCCTGTAACTTTCTGGATAGGTTAGTTGGTTGGTGACATCGAAAATCACGACATCGACTCCGGCATCACCAAGCATTTGAGCGTGTTTACGAAGCACGTATTCATCTTCGCCGACGTAATAACCGAAAATCGATTCTCCCCAGTGATGCGGAGCGTGTATCGGTCCCCAGAGCGGCGAGTCCTTTTTCTTCATCGCATCGGGGTCTTTTTTGAGAATTTCTGTCACGTCGAATGGTCCCTGTTCGCCGTGCCGTCCATTCCAAAGGAAGTAAAACATCGCAACGATTTTATTCTTCTTCGGCGGTCCCGTTTGCTCAAATGTCGGGAGCGTCCGTCCCAATTTGTCCGTTGCGACCCAAGTGTCGCTTTGAACATCCCAGTTTTCTGCAACTAGAAGCGTCTCGGCTGAAAAGACAAGAAACGCCAAAAGAATGAATCGATTCATTTTTACCTCCAAAGGGAATAGGTTATGTTTTTTCACTGCTCCAAAATTTACTTCGCTTTTCGATAAAAATTATCGAGAAACACTGCCAATTCTTTGTATTTTTCAAACGCCGTATTATAAAATTGCATTCTTTCCGAATCAGGAAAAACGGGGGCGGCTGGCTGATTCTGTTTTTCGACCGGCTGCATGCCGATACATTCTGCCGCAAACAACGCCGCTCCCAACGCCGAATCCGCTTCTTCCAATGGGAGCAGCGTTCTGCCAAGCACATCCGCCAAAATGGACATCCAGAGCGGTGAACGCGTTCCGCCGCCGACTACCCGAATCTGTTCCGGCAAAACGGTAAAGCCCTGCGTTAATTGATAACCCAGTGCAAATTGAAAACAGTCGCGAATCGAAAAACAAACACCTTCGAGAACCGCTTTTGCGAAATGTTCCCGCCGATGCCCCGCCGAAATACCGATAAAACTGCCCCGCAAATCAGGATTGTTGTATGGTGCGCGCTCTCCTTGCAAAAACGGATGGAAAAACAAACCATTGCAGCAAGGCGAAACCTCATTCAGAGTTCTCTCTTCAATACCAGCGAAAATATCCCGACTCCAATTGACAGATTTGCCGCAATGACTTGTTCCCGCCTGCTTGATGGCAAGATTTCCGTATGGAAACGGATAGGTTAATAACCCCGGCGTATAATTCCGGTCACGGTGCAGTGATAAAACCGCACCGGCACTGCCTAAACGGACTATGCTATCATTTTCATTTCGCATACCGGCAGCAAGCATTTCCGCAACGGAATCAAGACAGCCCAAAACAACCGGCGTGCCGGCTGCGAAACCGAATCGGGTTGCGTCCGCCGTTGTGGTACCGACAATATGGTTCGGCTTGAATACCGGCGGAAACACTTCCGGCGGCAGTCTGGTTTGTTCGAGCAGTTCATCAACCCACTCATCGGTGTTGAAATCGTACAACATCGTTGCTGCGGCTGAACCTTCGTCGCACGTTTTTTTTCCGGTTAACAGATAAACGAGAAAGTCCTTTGCCGTCAGAAAGGTTTTGGTTCGGCAAATTGCGTCGGGGACATTCCTGCGAAGCCAGAGCAACTGCGGAAGCGTCCAAGTACAACCCGATTTGTTAGATGTCCTTTGGAGAATTGTACTGCCGCAATTTTCTTGCAGATATTCAACTTCATTTCCGCTTCGGCAGTCGTTCCAGAGAATTGCGGGATAAGTTGCCTGACAATTTTCGTCTAACAAGACGGGAATGTGTGCCATTCCGCATAACCCTATTGCACGAATTCTTGCCGGAATAACAGTCCCGCTGCTGACGAGAGTATGCATTGCCGTTTGCAATGCCGCTGCCCAATCAAGCGGATTCTGTTGCGCCCAACCGGGCTTCGGATATGCAGTCGGATACTCTGCCCGGCTCTGCGCCATAACGGTTCCATTGGAATCAACGGCCGTAACTTTCAAACTGCCCGTTCCAAGGTCAATTCCTACGGACAAATCATCGGCAGACAGCGGTTTGTCAGTCATCGGCTATAAATCAATGTTTGATGGAATGAAGCGGACGTGAAATACCGACCAAAAAGCCCTTGGTGTCCGTTGTAACGGCAATCACCCGGAGACCGCACGGAATCAATGCCTCAATTAAATGCGGGTGTGAAACATTGGCACCGCCGTGAACGTTGTATTGTCCCGCTTTGTCGAGAATGTGTTCAAGTGTTTCGCGCAAGGGTCCCGATACAGGGTCGCTCGATATTCTCATTGAAAGAGACAGGTCACCGCAGCCGACGAAAGCAGCGTCAATTCCCGGCACGGAAAGTATTTCGTCAAGATTTTCAACGGCTTGCTGCGACTCGATTTGGATTATCAGAAGATTACGGGCATTGGCTAACTCCAGAAAACGAGTCCGCTCAACCGATGCGAAACCGGTGTGGGGTCTCGACAGCGAAACACCGCGGGAACCTTGCGGCGGATATTTCATGTACTCGATACAAGTTCGGACATCGTCTGCTGTTTCGACATTCGGCACCACGATTCCGCCGATGCCGAGGTCAAGCAGCGGCGTAATAATATCACGCCGGATAGACGGAATTCTGACAAGCGGCGTGCAGTGTCCGCCGCAAAAAGCGGCGGTCATTGCGGAGATGTCAGACAGCGAAAAAGTTCCGTGTTCCATGTCGAATACACAGAAATCATATCCCGCTTCATTCACCATTGCAGCGAGCCATGGTGATTTTATTTCCGACACGAAGAGACCGAACACGGGTTTTGTTTCGTTGAGGGCATCCCGCAAAGGATTCGTATCCGTGGTGAAAAATGTTGAAACAGACATCAATTAGTTTTTCCGGTTAGTTTTTTAATCAATTCGATTTCCTTGGGGTCATAAGGTGACCCGTCTTTACGGAAAATATCGTGGAACCAAACTTTCGGTTCCGGCAGGTCTTCCGGCTTCGGTCGCCAGGGAAGGTGAAAATTGCATTTGCTGTTGACCAATCCGAAATGAATCGCACCGATACGATGTTCCTTAAGCATCGGAGCAATATCGAAAAGGGTGTTCACGGGGCGGCCCATGTATTCGGTACAAATAATCGGACGCTCAAACTGACTGAACAATTTAATCCTTCTTTGGACATCCTCCGGTTTGCCGTAGTTGTGGAAACTGATTATATCGCTGTTTTCCCCCAAAAAGCAGCATATCGGAAATGAGGAACGTTCCGTCACAGCGGGGTAACCCATGTAAGGAGCGGTTAATGGATGGATAGGGTTGACTTTACGCGCCCATTTCCATACCTCTCGCATGAGCGGCAGCGTATTTTCGCCGAAACGCTGATTTTCCGGTTCGTTGTAGAGGCACCAGAGAAGGATACGCTTATCCTTGGCGAAAGCGGTGATGACATCCGTCACATAATCCTCAAGTTTCGACCATTGTTTCGGGTCGTTCACCTTGGCAACGCCGGGACTTTGCAGCCAAGCGGAATTGTGGACATCCTGCTGTGATTCCGGTTGTTTGCCGGGCTTAATCTCAATGTGCGGTCCCGGTCCGCCGTTGGTGAAAAAAGTCGGCAAAGCCCAGGTTTTATGTTTTTCGCAAAGAGCCAAAAAGGTATCCAGCCGTTTCTTGAAACCTTCCGGGTCAATAGCCCAAGCAATATCGTGCATGAAGACACGGGCGGTATTGAGTCCAACGGCTGCCGCCATCGCCAATTCCGTATCAATCGTTTCGGCATTGAAATCGTCTGCCTGCCAAATTTCGAGTTGGTTTATTGCCGTGGAAGGCACGTAATTGTATCCCATAATCCATGGATAAGCAGCATACCAGGCATTGGCACTTTCACAAGTCCATCGTCCGAGTTGTTCACGTCCGGTGATTTGAGCATTAACACTTGTTTCGGCATTTGCCGAAGCCCGCCCCGCGAATGCGAAACCAAGTCCCGCCGAAGCGGCTATTCCTGCCTTCAAAATATCCCGCCGTTTCATGACGAATCTCCTGTTAAACCTTCTAGAAACAATACGTATGGAAACCACCCTTTTATTGTAATCAATGTGAAGAGCAAGTCAAGAACGATTTCGGACAGTCCGGCTTCAAGTTTCTCGGTGAACCAAAACCTAATAAGAGCCGCCAGTGTCGACTGGCGGAAATTCTAACACACCCTCTAAACTTGGCAAGAGCAAAAAGTGCCAGGTTGAGCAACGAAACAATGCCATTCAATTTCGCTGCCGCCGCAAGTTTAGAATTCCGAGTTTCAAATTATTCGACGCAATAATCAAACGGCTATTCTCGCCTCGCCGACGGCTAAACGCCAACTTAATCCGTCCCAATTTCGATTTTCCTTGACTGCTCCAACATACGTAAAGCCATGTCTTTCACAGACTTGCGTAACTGCGGCGCACAAATAAAACTTGTCGAAAAGGACGATAATCTTTTTTTTGCAGCGGCATTTTGACTGTCTCAAGCATCTCGGCTGCCAACTCGGTCAACTTTTTGAAATCTACGTTTTCATGCTTGTTGCTGCTTCGTTGTGACTTCGTACAATAATCCTTGCTTGCCCAAAGTCGAATGGCACACGGGACAACAACGCTGCGATAGACGAATGCCAGACCGACGATGGTGTGACCATTTGCATACGCTTTTTCGGCATGCAGGAATATCTTCGAGACGGCATCCATCTGTTTGCCGCGTTTTTGCTTTTGGGTGTCGTCGAGGACAAGATAAAGTGTTTCATTGGAAGTCCAGCCGAGGTTGCGAAGGGTATCGAGTGCATTCTCGTACAATAGTTCGGGGGCGTTCCATTCGGCTTGAGTGAGAAAGTGTGCTACGGCTTGTCTGGTGCGTCGGCTTCCGAAAAGTTTTGTCATCTTGGAGATACTTTTTCGTCCGTTGAGTGAGGCGATGGCGAGTCGCCAAAAGTGGGAGAAATGGCAGGAGCCGATAAGTTTGCGAATGCGTTTGAAAAAACCTCTTGCCGAATGGAGGAAAACGGTGTATAATAATCATCGGAAATTTCGTCTGGGCTCGGTTTCCGTTAGGAACTTTTTTCACTGCCGAATCATAGCGAAATGTCCGCTTTTTAAGCAATATCAATCAAAATTTAACTCCATTTTTACAGTTTGAGTTAATAAATTTCAACAAAGTATAGATACCGCTAATCAAAAACGCCAAACGGACTTTATTAAGACGATGCAAGATGCGGAACATCAAAAGACGATGGGACGGCTTGAAGCAGAGGGTGAGAGAGCGAAAAAAATTGCGAAGGACATTGGTAAAGTGTTCGACCCGACACCGGGAACTATCAACGGTACCGCCGTTCCAGTCGGAAAAGGCGAATGTCGAAATTGTTCGCTCTGTAGGGCTTTCGCTGCCGACCCGAAAGATTATACCGGACGGACTTGCATGTGCGGACATTCCTATTATTTTCATTGATGAAAGTGTTTGCACTTGAAGACCATTTGTAAAGAACCTATGATACTGTTATTTCGGTTTCGACACATTGGACAATCACACTCTCCGGTCGCGACACGGCGCAAACCGTGCAGAATTTCGGCGGATTTTGACGTACATTGGCTGTCGTTTTGACACGGCTTTTTATCTCAAAAGCGTCGTAACTCCCAGACCGTCGCAAAGATGTTTGCTATGAAGAACACTGAAAAATTGTTAAGAATGTTCGGCAAAATTTCGTCCTACAGAAGATGTTTAACATCTTTCGCCGAGTTTCCGGTTGCTATTATCCGACCGTCTTTACCAATGAGGAAAATCTCCGGTATGCCGTTAACACCGTAATGAACACTTGGAAGTCCGCGGGAATCATCTTTGGTCAGTTCTTCCGGAATCA
>WRCR01000097.1 GCA_009783865.1 Planctomycetaceae bacterium
TTCAAGCGGTTTTCTTTCCGATACAAACACCAATCCGGCTTCCGCACTCTTTCCCGATTTGCCTGCGGAATTGCCGCAGTTAACTGGTTATTCGGACAACACGCCGCAGAATGTTTTCGATGCTGCGTCAAGTGCTGCGGCATACGGCACCTCGTCTTTTTTCGCTCCGCAAAGTGATACAGCGGTAAATAAGTGGTACGACAATCCGGCAATGTTTCGCGGCATCATGGTTCTCGCACCCCAATTTTCCCGTCCCGTCCGCAGTGCCGGTCGTTTCACGGTGTTTTCACCGCGCATTGAAAGAAACGTTCTTCGCGGCATCCGCTACGGTTTGGTGAATGAATCATCGCGGCTGCATCTCGGCACCGTTCTGCAATGGGACCTGGAATCCCCCGGACAGGGTTCGCGCTCTTTGATGAAACTGCCCGGAATGACTCCGCCGATGGCTGACTCAATCCTTGACTGGATTGATGCCGATAAGACCCCGCGTCCTTCCGGTGCGGAATTTGAATACTACGAAAGAATCGGCGTTCCTTATCGTCCCCGCAATGCTATACCGGCAACACTTGAAGAACTGCTGCTGGTGCGCGATATAACCCGCCGTCTTTTGTTCGGAACAGACGAAAGTTTTTCATACGGCGCAAAGATGAGCGATATGCAACTCGTGCAGGCGGAACAGAAAATCCAAGACGATATGCTCTTTCAAAATATCCCTGCTGACGATTTAACAACGGAAAATACTCCGTCCGATAATCCGCAAGAGCAAAGCAATTTCTTCAGCGGTCTTATTGATGAGAATCCGGCGGACACAAGCCGTCTTGACAGCGGCGAGACAGAAACAGCACTGCCGTGGTGTTTTCTGCTGACGACATTGAGTGCGGAGAAACTCGTTGACCCTAACGGCAATGCGAGAATATACGTTAATGAAGGTGATATTGAATTCCTCGAAAAACAACTGCGGCAGTTTCTAGATACCGAGTCAGCGGACTTTATTATTCAATGGCGCAAGGACAAAGGTAAGGTAGATGATATGCTCGACTTGCTTGACGCTCAAATATCGGTCAAGGAAAAAGATAACACGGAGAAGGAATTGAAGAGTCCGTTCTCGTTTGACAACGCTGAAGGCACAGACAAGTTTTTGAAGTTGCTCGATTATGTTTCCGATAGTCCGACTGTTGTGATACAGGGAAGAATCAACATCAATGAAGCGTCTGACATAGTTCTTTCGGCAATTCCCGGATTGGATTCCGCAAAGGTTGCGAAAATCATTGGACAGCGTTCCGGCGCAGAAAATCAGGCAAATCGAAGACATAACGTTTGGATTCTTGCCGAAAAAATTGTTGACAAAGAGACGATGAAAAAACTGTCGAAATGGACAACGACCGGCGGAGATGTGTATAGAGCACAGGTTATCGGTTTCTTTGACGGGCAGGGAACCGTCAGCAGAGCGGAGGCGGTGATTGATTCAACGGTAAAGCCGCCGCGTCAGATTTTCAGCAAGGACTTTTCGATGTTCGGTTCGGGCTTCATTCAATAATTTAGCGTAGGCGTATTTCAAAAATACAGTAATCCTACGCAGTGTTGACTATAACTCAATCCGCCAATGCCCGATGCCCGATTCCTGCTCCGCTGTGAATGTATCGGAATTGAAAACGGTATTCCTGCAAAGCACATCACTGCGGACTGTATGCAGCGCGCCATAGCGGTCTTTAATTTTCAACGGCTTCGACCGGCAAAGACGTTCACATTCCTCGCCGTTCTTGACGAGATTGCCCTTCCAGAGACAATGCTGCATCACGAAAAGCGGAAGCCGACCGGTTAGTATCCGCTCTATCTTTTCGGTAGGAAACTGTTTCAAAAAGTCAGCATCAGCGGCGCAATCAAAGCCCGGCGTTATGCGGGTCGCACCCCAATCAAGCAGTTGCGAAAATGATATTTCGTTGACAACATTAAACGAAAAATCGGCAATCAGCGGCACATTCTTATCCCTGTTTCGGAAATATATCAACTCTTCCAAGTTGCGTACCAAGAAAGCGTCCGGATGCAATTTGGCAAACTGCGCAAGAATTCTTTCATCAAGCGGTTTGACAATCCGCGGCAGCACCGCCGTGAATGTGCCGCCGATGTCTCTGACCGCCCTTGCCGCAAAGTGATGCTGTCCCATAGTTTGCAACTCGCCGTAAAACGAAGTGCAGCCCTCCGCAATGTATTGTTTCAATAAGTCCGTGTTTTCAAAGACCGAAACATCTCGAAACAACCGGTGATACACACAACCGTCTTTACTTCTATCTGCTGTATATTTCCGCTGTATTTCGGTTCGCAATTCCGTCAGCGCATTCTCATTAACACTGCGTTTGACCTCAACTTTCTGCGGCAACAGCGATTGCAGATAATCGATTCCCAGCGCGTCAAGTTTTTCGACAAGTGAACGGCGGTGCTTTCCCAGTTCACTCAACGGCAACATCAGATGACCTTCTATAACCGCTGTTATATCCGCCAAAAAATATGCGGTGCCGCCAAGCCGATTGAATTGTTCCCGCAGCAATTCCAGCGTCAGCGGATGTTTGCGCGCAACTTCCAGCGGACTTTCACCAACGAGTTGCAACACCTTCGTATCGGCAGCGAAAACACTTACCGACAGCGGTTTTCCGGCAACGGCTTCAACATGAAGAACCAGCGGAATGTTCGGCTGCGATGCCGACTTGCTTTGTTTCAATGTTCTTTCAATAGAACGCTGCACACTGCGGCGGTAATGCGGGTCATCCGTCTTTCGGACCGTTTGCCCGCTGTGAACCTTGTCAGCATCGATAGAATGATTCGCAAAGGTCAACAGAACTTTCGCACCCGCCTCTGCTTCTTTCACTGATGTTCCGCGCCGAAAGATTTCATAGACCCTGCCGCCTTGAGGTTCTTCGTCTTCTTCATTGGTGTCGTTGTCGAAAACAACGCCGTCTCCGCATTTTACCGACGAAACAAGTTGAACAACGGCGGCATCACGGCGGACTTCAATGACCGTACCCAATAGGGTTCCGCGATGCGACCTTACATTGCCCGGTACAAGTTGCTCCGTTTCCCGAAGCCAGCCCGTTGAAAAGCCGCGTGAAAAAGTCAGCGCAAGTTGCTCTTTCGCTTCTTCGTCTTTTGTTTTGTCCGAAATTTTACCGGCGATTTTGTCGAGAGCATTTCGATAAATCCGTGTTGTTTCGGCAACATATTCCGGCGGTTTCAAGCGTCCTTCGATTTTCAGCGAATCGATTCCCGCTGCAACTAATTCTTCCAAGAGCGGCAACGCTGATAAATCGTAAGGACTTAATAATTGTTTCGGCGAAGTCAGCGGCGCATTGGTCTCGCCATCCATTAACGTGTAAGGAAGCCGGCACGGCTGCGCACAACCGCCGCGGTTAGCACTGCGCTGAACATTGTTGCCGCCCAAGCCGAAACTTGCAAAACATTGTCCCGAAAAACAGATACAAAGCGCGCCGTGAACGAAACATTCGAGTTCGATGCTGCTTCCGGTTTTTAATTTGCGAATCTCTTCGAGTGAAAGTTCCCGCGGCACAATTGCCCGTTTGATGCCGAAGGTTTCCGCCGCTGTTTCAATTCCCCGAAACGCCGTCAGCGACATCTGCGTTGACGAATGAAGCGGCAGGTCGGGACAAATCCGATTCGCAAGTTTTGCGATGCCGAAGTCCTGAACGATGACAGCATCAGCACCGGCAAGAGCAATTTCCTTGAGCAGTGATTCAGCGGCTGACAATTCGGCACTGAAAACTAAAGTGTTCAGCGCAACATAACCCTTTACGTTTTTGCTATGCAGAAACGTGAGTGTATCGGCGATTTGTTCCAGCGGTATGTTTTCGGCACGGGAACGGGCATTGAAAGAGTTGCGGTATTTTTCGCTTCGGATACCGAAATAGACGGCATCGGCACCATTTTCAACAGCAGCGTAAAGCGATTCCAGCGAACCGGCAGGCGAAAGTAATTCGGGGGTTTTCATGTCCGAGATTATAACACAGTTTAGCGGCGTTATTTAGCCGGTACTCCGGCTTAAATCAGAGTGCCTTGTTTTTCTCGCCTCCTTTCGTAAAATGTATCATTCTTTTGGTCGTAAATATCCTCATTTTCTGTCTCTGTTGTCCTTTGCTCTTTTCGCAAAACATTCTTTCTCTGCCGTGCCGCTCTCTTCCGTCTTCGCAGCGGCAGTTCTGGGTATCATTGCCGACAGATTTTTAATCGGAAACCTTCTATCCTTCGCCTTGCCGTTTTGGATTCTAACGATGCTCCTTTCTCTGGCGGGCTTCATTTTGTTTAACCGATTTAACCGCCGAAAGACGCATTCGACTGCCGCCTTGTTCATTTTGTCAACGGTATTCGCGGTCTTCGGATTGCACCATTACCTTCATTGGTACCGCTCCGCATCGGACGAAATTGGATTTCTAGTTGCTAATGCCGCTTTTCCCGCAGTGTTGCAGGGAACGGTCATCGAAACACTCCGCATTTTGCCGCCGCCGAAGCCCGACCCCGGCAGAGTATTCGATGTGCAGGAACGGACGCTCTTCACGCTTCAAGCCGAAAAACTCCGCAACAACGGCGGCTGGCTTTCCGTTTCGGGTAAAGTAGCGGTCTCTATAGACGGCAGTAAAACCGGCTTGCACATCGGTGATAAAGTCAACATCATCGGCAAGTTATCAAAGCCGATGCCGCCGCAAAACAAAGGCGATTTCGACTATGCCGCGATGCTCCGAACCTATCGGATTATCAGCACTGTTCGAGTTGCCTGTCCCGATGCCGTTGTGCTTGTACCGCCTGAATCAAAAACGTTCACACGTTTTTTTACAACTGATTATTGGTATATCGGCACCCTGCGGTTTTTTGAAACAATACGCTTGGCAGCAAGGAACAATCTCAAGAAGGTAATGAGTCCCGAAGCACTTCCGTTTGCAGAAGCGATGCTGCTCGGCTTCCGTGAAAATGTTGACGAAGATACCGTTGTCTCACTCATTGAAACCGGCACGATGCACATTCTTTCCATCAGCGGGCTGCATATCGCTCTTGTTGCTTTGACGCTTGCTCTTCTGCTCAACATCTTCGGTGTGCATCGGAAAGTGATTGCCGGTATTCTCATCGGCATTGTACTCATTTACTTTTTTCTGACGGATGTTCGTCCGCCTGCGCTGCGGGCAACGGTACTTGTCTGCGTTGTTTCGGCATCGGTCTTGTCAGGCAGACGGGCAGTCGGCATCAATTCACTTTCCGCCTCGGCACTGTTCGTTTTGTTTATCAATCCGGCGGAGTTGTTTCAATTCGGAACACAACTTTCGTTTATCGCAACCGGTACCTTTCTTTGGACACCGTCTCCTGAATCCTTTCGCCGCTTTATCGCCGGCAAGACGAACCTCGGAAAAAACAGGTACAAAGACCGGGACACAGACGCTGATGCCGAAACCATCATCTACCGGTGTATTTCCTCTTTTGCAGTTCTGGTTATCGTCAGCACTATCGTTTGGCTCATTTCCGTTCCGCTTATCTTGGCACAGATTCATGTTTTCACGCCGGTTTCCATTGTTGTTAATCCGCTGCTGGGACTGCCGATGACTGCCGCACTCTTGAGCGGTTTTGCCGCTGCATTTTTCGGCAGCGTACCGATTCTCGGTTATATCAGCGGTTTGTGCGCCGACTACTCGTTTTTACTGTTGTTTAACGGCATCGAATTTTTTCAACAACTCGGCGGACATTACTATATGTACGCGCCACCGGTCTGGTGGAATATTGTGTTCTATATTTTGTTTTGCGCCTTTACCTTTTTGCCGTTGAAACGTCCGAAGATGAAAACCATAGCGGCGGTGCTGCTGCTTTGGTCTGCCGTTGGAATCACAGCGGGTTATATCCGCGATTTTAACCGCTGGTATAATGACCGCTTGACGGTTACCGTTTGTTCTGTCGGTCACGGCGGCGGCACGATAATTACGATGCCGAACAAGAAAACCGTGATTTACGATGCAGGCTGTTTCTCTTCTCCGAAGCGCGCCGCCGATGTTTTAAGCGTTGCTCTTTGGCGGCAAGGCAAGATGAAGATTGATGCCGTGATTATTTCGCATCATGACAAAGACCATTGCAACGGTTTGGCGAAAATCGCAGAGCGGTTTCACATCGGCAGGATTTATGTTTCACCGAAGATGTTTTCGCAGATGTTTTTACATTGTAATGATGCGGCGTTGAATGAACTTCGACAAACGCTTCAAAAATATAAGATACCAGTCATTACTTTAATGGAAAATGATGGTCTCGGGTTGCAGGGTGCGCATATATTTTATCCGCCGCGTTCCGGCATTACGGATGATTCTGTCAATGCTTCGAGTATTGTTCTTCGTTTGGAACACCGAGGGACGGGAATTCTATTGCCCGGCGATTTGGATTCACGGACGACACCGGAATTCTTGCAGCGGGGTCCGAAACATTCAGCGGTTATGCTTGCACCTCATCACGGCGGCAGTTCGCGGCAATTAACTGCGCTGTTGAATTGGGCGGCACCGAAAATACTCATCGTCAGTGACGGCGCATTTACGCGGCGTAATCCGCTGTTGGGTTCATACTGCGAAGACAATCGGGTTTTACTGCGAAGCACTTTTGAAAGCGGCGGTATTGAAATTCATGTCGATAAGAACGGCGTGAAGGTTCTGCCGCCGTGAACTATTGTTGGCACGAAATAATTTCCCAAAATATCCTGCCCTATTGACATATTTTTTATTTATTTCAAAATAGATAAATCATGTGCGAATAATTTTTTTTCAAATTTTAACATAACCCGTACTGCTATGTTTCGTACTTTTTTGAATTGGCTTGAACAGCGCACTAACATTCCGACCGTATGCTCCTCCGTCTGCAACTGGAAGGTACCAAGCAGCAGCGGACTTTGCAGCATTTTAGTGCCGATGCTCATCTTTGCCTTCGTCTTGCAGGCAATCACCGGCGTTCTGCTCTGGGCGCATTACAGTTCCAGTGCGCAGTCCGCTTGGGAAAGCATTTTTTACATGCAATTCATTCTGCCCGGCGGCTGGCTGATTCGCGGAATTCACCATTATTCCGCTCAACTTTTTGTCGCACTGCTCGGCTTTTATTTCCTCGGTCTCGTTCTGCACGGCAAATATCGTGCGCCGCGGGAATTCGTTTATTGGTGCGCTCTTGCGATGCTGCTTATTTCGCTTGCCTGCTGTCTCACCGGCGATTTATTAACGTGGACGCTCTCCGGCTATTCCGCAACGCTAGTCCGTGTCCGTTTCCTGCAAATGCTTCCGGTTGTCGGCGAACCGCTGTTCAAAATCGTTGCCGGCGGTCCTGATTTCGGCACGCTGACAATTCCGCGCTTCGTCGTTTTGCATGTTCTCTTCGGCGGTGTCATGTTCGCTCTGATGTTTCTCTGGCGGTTCTTTGAATACAAAGCGGCAATACTGAAAGCCGCAACGAACGAAAAGAAGACACCTTTCGTCTCGTTCTGGTCGAATGAAGTTCTCAAACGTTCTCTTGCATGCTTGCTGCTCATGGCGGCGGTACTCGCTTTGAATTACAAAGAGCCGATTTTGCATACCGCCCGAAAAACACTCGGCGGTAAGGAACATAAGCAGACAACGCAACTGCCGGTGGAGTATTATCGCGGTGCGGAACTTGGTTCGCCGGCAGACCCCGCTAACTTTTACGATGCCGCTCGACCGGAATGGTCGTTCCGCGCACTGTATCACTTTTCCAACCTGAAACGCACCGGCGAAGGCGGCAAAGAAATCGATGTCTTTCCGGGCAGCGTAAAATATCTGCCGATTTTCGTTATTCCGGGTCTATTGGTAACTTATCTGCTGCTCATACCGGCGATTGGGCATTCACGACCGGGACATTTCTTCAATGTACTCGCTATTCTTTTCCTTTTCGTGGGTTTCTGTTATCTAACTTACGCTTCGTATCATCATGATTATTACGACCCCGCAATGGCAAGTTTTCGTAATGACGAAGCAAAAGCGGCAGAGACCTCTCGAAGAGCAATCGAACTTTGTTTCGCCCCGGAAGGCATACCGCCGAGCGGTGCGTTGACTTTGCTTCAGCGTGACCCGCTGCATCGCGGAGCGGCACTGTATGAACAGCATTGTATTTCGTGCCACCCATTTCAACCCTTTGAAGGTGAGGCGGAACATCCAGACTTCAAACCGATTCCCTGCGAGGAACCTTCTGCACCGAATTTGTATAATCCTATCCGCAAGAAATGGATAGCAGGATTCATGGACTTGAAACAAATCCGCAGCGATGATTACTTCGGCAAGACGAAGTTTGCCAAAGGAAGCATGGTCGAATTTGTGCGCGGCGATTTGAAGGAGATTCTTGCCGAAGATGACGGCAACGAAAAGATACTTGACCAACTGATAGAAATACTGTATCAGGATGCACAGCGTGAAACGGCAAGAGTGGAAACGCCGCAGGGTGTTGAAGGGCTCACCGAAGAACAAACCCTCGGTTTCGAGGATTTGTCCTGCAATACCTGTCATGCCGTTTATGCCCAGAAAGGCAAGCCGAAGATACAAGCACCGGACCTGCGCGGTTATATGTCGCGGGAATGGATGATAGCGTTCATTGCAGACCCGACTACCGCAAGATTTTACGGTCCCGCCGTTGGAGATAAGGGCAATGACCGGATGCAATCTTACCATTTATGTCCAAACGATGCGATAATGACAATGCAGGAAATTGAAACGCTGGTCGATTATCTTCGCGGGACTTGGTTCCGGTATGAACCGCCGAAGAAGGATAAATGAATTACGGCGGGTCGTGACCGCCGCGGCACCATGGATTACAGCGGCATATTCGCCAGATGCCTTTCAGGATGCCGCGTGTTACGCCGTATTTGTTGATTGCTTCAATCATGTAGGTGCTGCAACTCGGTTCGAAGCGGCAGACATGCGGCAGGAACGGACTGATAACCCGCTTGTAAAACAGGATGGGCAGAATAAAAATAAAGCGGACGAATCTGAACATTAGATTACGTTATTCCGTAAAAAACTTTATCTTTTTGATTTTCTCATTGGGATTAGCCGTCTGCATTGCCGCTATTAGTTCGGTTTGACGAAACGACAATTCCTGTATGAACGCATTGTGCGAAACGGCGACCTCAAGAACCCCGCGCTTCAAACCGGCAATGCGGGATACATTCGAGAACGGCTCGCCGACCGCTGCCGACCAACTTGCCGCTAGTTGTTCCGTGTTCCGCTGATTCTGAAGTCCATAACAGACAATAATCGCCGGAATAAGGTCGCCGATTTGCGATAAACCTCTTTGCGCGGTCTTTTTCATTACTTACATTTGATACATCGATTTATTCAAATCCGGTTTGCCGGCGGGGTCTTGCAGGATGTCGGTCTCCGGCGTTGCATCATCAAAGGGGTCGAACCACGCCTCATTAAACGTGATGCTCTGTTCTTTGTCCGCCGCAATGTTCGTGACCAGCGCAATAACCGAATCGCCTAGCGCAATCTTCGGAGTACAGCGCGGCTGAAGATTCGGGTCGGAATTGCTGGGATTAACCCGAATGCACCAAGCCCAATGCTCAAGTTGCTCCGCATAACCGCGGCTGACTTGAACGGCTGCACCGGCAACCGCCGTTTGCGCCGGACCGCTCGCCTGTGTATCAAGCGAACCGGCATCGCTCTTCACAGAAACCTTGTTGGCAGCATCACCGCTGCGGAACAGTTGCGAATCATTCTCCATCGAAATTATCAGCGTTCCTTCGGTACCATAAACAATTTCGCCGTATCCGCCGAAGCCATTGCCGTTTATCGTGGAATACTGAACACAGATTTTCCGTTTGCGCCCCGCAATGGTATTTGCATCGTAATCCGGCGCGGGAAATTCAACCAGTGTGGTGATGTGGTCGTTTGCTTCCCGGTCAAGTTTGAACAAATTGCGGTTTGCCGAGACGTGAACCTTGAGCGGATGAACCTTATCGCCGCGCGGCACCGCACTATTCGTTCTATCAAGATAATAGTCACGGTTTGCAGCAAGGAAAATACTAGCGGCATCGAGTTGATGCGAACCAAGTTCTACCATTAAACCGCCACCGGTTCTTCTCCAAAGCCGCCAGCGGAGCAATTCTTCCGCTGCCGGTCTTGTGTATTCCTCACCGGCACCCGTGTATGTGCCGTCTTCATAACCGTAATCCTTTGCGGACTTGAAATCATAGCCGCGATGCTGTCCGCCTTCCGCCAGTACAGCGTCCGCTAACTGCGCTTCTTTCTGGGCAACCTTTTTAGCCCATTTTTCGATTTTCATTCCAGAAGCGTTATCGAGTTCCTTTTTCCAAGAACGCAGTTCGTTATTGAGCCGTTGCGCAAGAGAGTCCGCCGGTTTGACATTGGTCGGCATCGGCATCTGCCACGAGTCATTTCCGGGCGCATTGTTGCGATGCCATTGGGCGCGGATGTAATGAATATCGCCGAGCAGTCCGCGCCGGATTTGGTCAACCGCTTCCTGGTAAAGAATGTTGTAATGCCGCTGATGACCGGTAGCTAAATGTTTTCGGGCAGCGGCAGCGGCGCGCGCCATTTCCTTGCAGTTCGCAACGCTGTGTCCCATTAACTTTTCGGTTAAAACGTGCAAACCCAATTTCAACGCATATACCGTGGCGGGCGCGTGAAGATGCAGCGGCAAACCGATGATGATTGCTTCGAGACCGTCTTTCTTTGCGTTCTGAATCAATTCACGGTAATCGGAATAAACCTTGATATGTTTTCGGGCTTCCGCTTCGGTTTGCCAACCGTATTTCGCCAGTAGTCCAGGTCGGACTTGTTCGGCTGCATCGGAATAAA
>WRCR01000098.1 GCA_009783865.1 Planctomycetaceae bacterium
GCAAGATGAACAACAGTTCCGAAGACGAAACGCACAATGAACTCATTGCCGATTTGCGTGCGGCATTGAAAACATTGGCGGAGAAAATTGAACCGAAAGTGTACGAATACGGGTTCTTGAAAAAATAAAGCTGGTCACATTATATATCATTTTTTGGTAAAATGAAGTTTTCACATTCAACGACAACCATTTGTATATGATGCCCGGTTTTGATTTTCTATTACAGAACACCCCGTTATATCCGCTGCGTTTTACGCCGGTTTATAAGAATTATATCTGGGGCGGAACACTTTTCCGTGATTTGTTTCGGCGGAAATTACCGGACAACAGCGGGAATTATGCCGAGACGTGGGAGGTCACCGACCACCCGCACGGACAAAGTATCATACAGAATGGTTCTCTGAAAGGATATTCCCTAAACACTCTTGTCCAACAATTTCCGAAGTTGCTCTTCGGCTGCAACCTTACAGAAGAGCGGCAGCCGGATAGATTTCCGCTCATTCTGAAGTATCTTGATGCGCAAAACCCGCTTTCGGTGCAGATTCATCCCGATGACCAACTAGCGGAGGAATTGCGATTGGAAAGTCCGGGCAAAACGGAGTTCTGGATTATCGTCGCCGCAGAGCCGGACGCGTCGCTTTGGATTGGAACCGTGAAAGAATGTCCGAAACAAGAAGTCGAAAACGCTATCCGCAGCGGTGTCATTCAACCACTGCTTCAGCAGATAAAAGTGCAGGCGGGTGATTGTTTTTTCCTTCCGCCCGGCACGCTTCATGCTCTCGGCAAAGGAATTTTGGTTGCCGAAGTGCAAACCTCAAGCGATATTACATTTCGGGTTTTCGATTGGAATCGGACTGATAAAGACGGCAAAAAACGTGAACTCAAAATCGAAGAAGCAATTCGCGCACTGCCGGAAAAATGTATTCCGGTAATAGCGAATTCCACCGTTACATCTGTCAGTCCAAATTGTGAGGAATTAGTTAGCGATGAACATTTTATCGTCCGCCGCTGGAAGTTAGACGAGGCACTTCGCTGGAGTTCCGACAACTGCTGTCATATTTTGACGGTCTTGGGCGGCTCCGTTATTCTCCGGTATGAGTGCAGCAAGAGCGTGAAAGAGGAAAAATTATGTTTCGGGAACTCAATTCTGATACCCGCAGCAACACCGCATTTGGAGTTGATACCGGTGAACGAAGACGCTGTTATATTGGATGCTATGCCAGTTTAGCCGCCGTCTCTAAGACGGCGGTTCACTCACTCGTTATATTAGCCAACGCTTGCCGGACTATCGATGTTATCTGTTTTCGGCTGCATGGTTTCGACAAGACCGAAAACGCCGCTGCTTCTTCCGCCTCTTTGCGGATACATTCGTCCAGCGCAGCCGACAACAAAATGCACGGCAAATACGGCTTTATTTGATGAACCTTGCGTATCGTCTTAATACCGTCCAGTTGCGGCATATTGAAATCGAGTAAGAGCAAATGCACTGTCTCTTTCTGCACTATTTCAAATGCTTCCAGCCCGTTTTCGGCAAGAACGGTTTGAAATCCTTCCGGCTCGAACATTTCCCGCAATGTTTCACGGAAATCAAGGTCGTCGTCGGTTATCAACAGTGTCGGATAATACAGCGAAGGAGAATACACGATAATCTTGAAAAGTTAAAATACGAGGAACATTATCAATATATCAGAAAAACGGAATTTATGCAAGAGGAACAGTCCAATTGCAAGTTGCCCGACGACCCCCCAGAACCACCTAACATCAAGCCCTAAATCGAAAAAATTTATTGACGTAACTGCTTGAAAACAAAACGCTTCTGTAAATTGTATCATTTTGCACATGGTGACTACCTATTTTAACGTTATTTTACCTATCTTGACAATTAGTAGTGAGTGGCGAGTAATAATAGCCGCAAACGAAGGGCTGCGGCGGACAACCGGTAGACATGGTAGCACACCCGTCCATGTTGGCAAGAGCAAAAACTGCCAGTTTGAGTGACGAGCGGTGAGTTGCGAGCGGCGAGAACAGAGCCGCTAAAAACAAACCTCCAGCGCAATCTTTTCTACTGCCAGCCGAAGTTTTTCTCTCGCATCTTTGAACGCTTGCGGCAGCGGAAAACCATCGCCGGTTTTTTTGTTTTCAATGTCTAAACCGTTTTTTGTACGCTCATACAAATAGTGTCCGCCCCAAGCACCGACACCAGCCGCTGTAGGATAATTCTGCCAATCGACTATCTCATAACAATACTTGCGATATTCTTCCAACGCTTTTTTGCCGACTGCCGACAAGTGTTTCCAATCGAATAATTCCGTGTCAAACGGATTAAGCATCGCCCGTACCAGTCCGCCGTTGCGGACTTTACCGCGACTCGTGGTGATTTCCGTTTCCGCTAACATTGCTGTGGTACAGCGGTTGCGCTCCGACAGCAGTGCATACAATACCGCATCCGCTTTTTCTTGCTTGGTTAAATCACGGGATGGTGCAAGGAAGCACTCCGCGTGACTTATCCAAGTATGGGTAACACTCCAATAAAACCCTAGTCCGCATAATACACGTTTATAATTTTTGTTATTGATAAATATCGGAGCAAGATTGTCGATTACATTCCCGCTAACCATTCCCCGTGATTTATCCCGTGTTCTCATGTAACTCGATATCATCCCAGCCGATGCAAGAGTGCCGTCAGGACGGTAATTGCTCATTTTCGATTTGCCCGGAAATGCTTTCAGACCGTTGGACTGAACTATCGTCAAACTATCTTTTCGCCTACCTTCGTGCGGGAAAAAATAGTCCCGAAAACTGCGTTTAACATCTTCCTGAATAAAATCCTTCTTTCCGCTGAAAACACCATGTGGTTTGTCCTTCACGTATTCTAATATGTCATAAGTCATTCGTCCCCATTTTCCCTTTTCTCTGTTGTCAAGAACAGAAAAAGCAATGGGAAACTGCCCGTTTGCCGCCGATTGTTTCCATTTACCGGCACAACAGATAAATCCTCTTTTGAATTGCGGTTTCCAGAATCTCCGCAAACGGATATATTCTTTTGTTACCATTGCTTTCACGGTGGAATATAATCCTAATACATAGAGTCCTTTGAATTCGTCTTGAATACGGAAGAGAAATTGGGCATATTTTTCCTTAACTCCCATGAAAGCCCCTCTGCCTTTCATTCTTTCTTTTATAAGAGAATTCGTTACGCCCGCCTTATGCCAAGCGGCATCATCGGTTTCTTTTCCGCTGCTTCCTTCTCCATACGGCGGATTGATAAAGAACAGCCACTTGATATTCGGGTCTTGCATATCGCGCTGCAATTCCGGCGGCAACTCCGATGTCTGCTGATTAATGAAATCAAACCGAAAAATCTTTCTGCCAAACGTATGTGTCTTCAAATAGGCAACTTCAGCATTGTCTATCGTCGATAGATAAGTGTATTGCAGCGCATCTTCAGGAATGACGTTAATCACCAATCCGCCTTGCCCTGCGCTGTTATCCCAAATCCGCCATGTGCCGTCTTTCCAAAAACCCTCGCCCAGTTCCTTGACGATGTATTCCCAACCCCGCTGTGCCAACGGAGTTATCGTGTAAAACTGTCCCTTGCGGCGGCGCGATGCCGTGTCCATCAAATCGTAAATCTTCGCAAATACTTCACGCTGTTTCTTTCTGTCAGTAACACGTTTCCAGCCCGTCCAAAATTCCACATAAAGGGAACGTTTGCAATTTTCAATCTGTTTGATTTCTCCGTTGAAATTAAATTCAACCCGAATAACTTCGTTCGCCTCTCCCGCTGTGGAACCATAAACGACGGTGATTTTCCCGCCGACCGTTGCGTCAATTTCAAAGACATGCGGGCGTTCCTCATCGGTAGAAATGTCCTGCATGTATTTATCAAATTTATTACACCAGCCGGAGTACGCCTCCGCAACGTTGTATTTATCAATTTCTTCAACAACAAATATCTGCCGATTGCAAACATCCATAAGAGCGCGGATTGCCTTTTTGCATGTCGCTTCAGTGTGAATCAACTGATAAAAGACCGGCTCGATGTCTTTACACTGTTCTACAACGGCAGCATCGGGCGATGACGGATTTCCTTTGTCGAACAGTTTTTCATTTTTATAGACCGGTTCTAGGACTTCCCGTTTGTAAAGCACGACTCCGTTTTTACTCACCAGTGCGATGTACGGTGGAACGCGTTCTCCTTCGATGCGCAAATGATGACAGTAATAACAGGTCTGGGCGAGAACTTCCGCACGTCTGCCTTCCCTATTGCTAAAATCGTCATCGTGTTTGAATTCGACGAGCAGATTTTCGTGCAGGTAGTCGGTTTGCAGAAACTCCATGCGTCCGATGGGCAGTTCGGCAACGACCGTTTGTTTGACATCGGCTTCGCTTTTAGCGGCAAGCAGTGTGCTGTATAAATTCTCTGGGATAGTGAATAAGGTGTCACTCATAACGGCATCATTATAGCGTATTTTTACGGATTTAACATATCTCCGCAATCTAACGATAGCGGCGGTTCGTTGAACCGACCGCTAAACGAATAATGTGAAAAAACTTGCAGCCGGACTGACAAGAGGAAAACGCCGCTTGTTTTTCCCGATTTTTTTCTTATATTTTTCACATTGCGTTAATTTTATGTCCCCTACCTTTTTCCGAAAAAAACTATGTCCAAACAAATTCGAACCATTTGTTGTCTCGCTGTTGCAGCCGCAGCAGTTGTAATGATTTTCGCCGCTGTTTCCGAAGCACAGGAAGCAAAAAAAGCGAAAGCCCTGCACTTCACCCGCTCACGGGGATTCATTCACGACCCCGCCCGCTGGATTCCCGCCGAAGAAGCCACCATCTCCGGCAAAGCATTGAAGAAGTACTTCGCCGACAAGAACATCGAAGTCGTCGAAACACAAGACGGCGGTGTATTTGACGGCGACATCAGCCAATACGATGTCTTCATATTCTACACTTCAGGAAAATTGTCGGACGAAAAAGAAATTGACAAAGACGGCAACGACAGGAGAGAACCGCAGGAACACGCTATCACAAAAGCCGGTTTTGACAAACTCCTTGCAGCAATCAGAGCCGGAAAGGGCTTCGTCGGCATTCATTCCGCAACCGATTCACTATTCGACACCGGAGACGCTAACGATTCATATACGAAACTTGTCGGTGCCCGGTTTGTCAGTCACGGTGCGCAGCAGTCCGCAACCGTGAGCGCAACGAAGCCGATTCAGGTTCCTTGGATTAAGAAACTGCCCGACGGCAAAGACACCGCGTGGGAAGAATGGTACGCAATGAAATGGTACAATCCCGACATACACGTTATTCTCGTTCAGGAAACCGCCGGAATGAAAGGTGCGCAATATGAGCGTCCGAACTTTCCGTCCTCTTGGATTCGCTCCGAAGGCAAAGGACGCGTCGCTTATCTTGCTTACGGACATAGAAACGATTTCTGGATAGACCCGCCGGGCGGTCCCTCTAAAGAGAATCCGATTGGCAGTGCCGAGAGCATAAAAAAAGTCGGCGATATTGTCGAATGGGCTGTCGGACGTTATGAACTTGACACGACTCCGAACCTTAAAGAAGTCACGCCGGGAGCGGAAACCCTTACGAATAAATAAATCCGAAAAAATAGATGAAATGTTTCGTTTGTCATTTCGATAACGACAAGGTTATTGATACCCGCCCCAGTGAAGACGGTTTCATCATTCGCCGACGAAGAGAGTGCTGCAACTGCGGCAAGCGGTTCACTACTTACGAGCGGGCAGAAGTAACCCGAGTGAAGGTTATCAAGAAAGACGGTACGCGTGTTCCGTTTGACCGCGACAGGTTGTTTCGCGGTCTGGAAGTCGCTTGCTGGAAACGTCCTGTTAGTTATGACCAGATTGTTTCGCTGATTGCCAGAGTCGAAGGTGAAATAGAATCGGCATTTGAATTTGAGGTCAACAGTGCGTTCATAGGAGAGCGGGTGATGACTTATCTTCGTGAGATTGACCAGGTCGCATACGTTCGTTTTGCCAGTGTGTATCGGCATTTTGAAGCACCGGATGATTTCCGGCAGGAAGTCAATAAGATGCTGAACAGTGAGAATGATGACTGCGGCTTGGATTCCTCGGTCATCATAAATCCTCGTTTCCCGAAAAAGAAGAAGTAAGGCGCATCAACGGCGGGTTATCACCCGCCGCTCTTAATCTAATTCCATTCAGTTCCTGACCAGTTAATAACTTCGGCATCCGCCTTCGGCAGGAAGAATGAAGAAATTGTAAATCCCAGCGCAACCAGCAGCAGAACGATGCCGGCGGTTAAACGAATATAATATGCGTCTTTCAATGCGGCGTAATTTTCCTGAAAGTTATAACTCAGGTTCGGACTGTCGCCGAGATTGTTGAAGTGATAAAACAGTTGAATCGGCATCATCATCGAAAAGTGCCAGTCCTCCATCCAAAGAAGGTTTTGCTCGGTAACCGAGAGCGGCGTGGAATTTTGATAGAGAGTTTTTCCGCCGAAGGCAAATTCGTCTCGCTTTTTCGTCACATCTTTCGGCTGCGGAAAATACGGAACAGTATAAATGAGAAACGCAGCGGACAAGAGCGTCAAGAGTATGCCGATGAATAAAAACGCCCGCCGCAGATGACCGGTATGACGTTTTTTCTCAACGACTTCTTCAGCCGGTTCGAGTTCTTTGATTTGCAGCAGGGTCGGAATTTTTCTTTCGGTTTTACATTCGGGACAAGTGAACGTTTGACCGGCTTGCGAAGTATCGACTTGCTGGACAAATCCGCAGTTGCAGGGAAACAGATATTTTTTTGACATAGGAACCTCGATAATAACGTTGATGAACGAATGGTATTATAACATAATATGAGAGAAATGTTTAGCGGGCGGTTCGTAGAACTGCCCGCTAAACAGGCTCTTGACAACTCCGTTATTTTCGCCGATAATGCCGTGTCATTCCATCATCAAGAAAGGTATCAATGTATAATTCCATCGTTCTCGTTAAACAGGTTCCTGACACTGCGCGTGTATCCGCCGATGCAATGAAGGAAGACGGCACCGTCAACCGCGCCGCGCTTCCGGCAATTTTCAATCCGGAGGACTTGCACGCTCTTGAAACTGCTTTGGAAATCAAGCAGCGTTTCGGCGGAACCGTCACTGCAATTTCAATGGGTCCGCCGAAAGCCGCCGAAGTTCTACGGGATTGTCTCTTTCGGGGTGTTGACCGCGTTATTTTGATAACCGACCGCAGAGCCGCCGCAAGTGATACGCTGGCAACGAGTTACATTCTTGCGCAAGGTGTAAAGACAATCGGCAATTACGATTTCGTTTTCGCCGGTCGGCAGGCGATTGACGGCGATACCGCTCAAACGGGTCCGCAATGTGCGGAGAAACTCGGCATTCCGCAAATCACATACGCCGAAGAGATTATTGACATTGAAGGCAAGACGGCAACCATTCGGCGAAACATCGGCAACGGCTGGGAAATCGTCAAAGTCAAATTGCCTGCGCTGTTGACGGTAATTGAGTCCGCAAACGAACCGAGACCGCGAAGTGCGAAAAGGGTTATGAAGTACAAGAATTGCGTTCTTCCTTCGGAAGCGTTGCCGGAAAAGATTGAGACACTGAAGGAGCGAAAACAACTGCTCGAACAATGGGACTTGGATTCAATCGGTGCGGATTTATCGCGCTGCGGCATCAGCGGTTCGCCGACGAAGGTTTTTCGGATACAGTCGATAGTTCTGAAAACAGAGGGCTTCACGGAAGTCGCTCCAACGAAAGAAGGCATCGGCGGTTTGATACATCAACTTGTGCAGGATAAAACGCTGGGATAAGAGCCGCTTCCACAAAAAAACGTCTTTCCTAAAAGCGGGAAACACAGTTTCCCGCTCACGCTTATTAAGAAGTACTACATGAACATCAAAACGTTTCGCGCCGAATCATTGCAGGAAGGACTCCGAATAATCCGCGAAGAATTAGGAGATAACGTCCGAATACTGCAAACAAGACAAGCGGATGAAACATCTTTTTTCGGACTGCGGAAACATACATTCGTTGAGATAACCGTCGAAGATACCTCCGAAACGGAATACGCCGATGTATATGTCGAAAAGAAAAAAATGCCGTCAGCGCAAAGCGAAAATAGAAAGTCCGTTCAGGTTGCTGATATCCGGCAAGGCAACTGGGGTTCGCTGACAATGGAGCAGTTGAATCCGACTGTACTACAGCGGAGTATGGCGGCGAAACTAACAGATATGGTACAGTTCGCCGGTGCGCTGACGCTAAAGTCCGATGTGTGCCGGATTGTTGCCTTTGTTGGAACTGCCGGCGCGGGCAAGACCTCGCTGCTTGTGAAAGTTGCCGCCGCTTATAAAAACAACGAGAAAAAGAAAGTCGGACTGCTAACGACGGATATGTTTCGTATTGCGGCTGTCGAACAACTGCAAAGATACGGCGAGATATTATCTGTGCCGGTGGAGACCGCTTCTGAACCGCGAAAGATTTCGGCGGCAATTCAGCGGCTAGGAACCTGCGATTTGATTTTGATTGATACGCCGGCTGTTAATCCGGCTGTTGACCGCGAAGAACATGTGCAGTTCGTTGACAAAATGCTGCGGGAAGCGGAAGCAGATGATATTCAACTCGTTTTATCGGCAACCGGCAGCGCAGAATTTCTGACGGAGACGGTGCGGCACTTTGCCGTATTGCAGCCGACGGGTATATCGTTCACACATTTGGATGAGGCGGTAGGCATGTCGGCGTTATATCCGTTTTTGCAGAAGAACGAATTGCCGCTGCACTTTGTTTCACTGGGACAGAACATCGACTGTGTAGAAACGGCAAGTCCCGCCAGATTGGTTTGTCTGATTTGATAGACGAATCACTGCTGTGTTTGATTCGCCGGAGACCAGTTTAGCGTGCGGTTCGGCGAACCGCACGCTGAACAAGTTTTTAATCGAGAACATATCCTTCCCGATAGACGGGTTTAATCAAGTCGGCAACGCCGGGGGTCTTCAAACTTGCGAGATTCGTGATTTTCATCTCGGCGTGATTCCAGAGAACCTTTTCGCCCCATTCATTCGGCTTGGCAGCAGTCCAGACCGCAAGGTTGCCCAGCAGCATCGCTTCGGTAAGCGGTCCCGCCTGATTCGGAAAGTTCGAGAAACAGCGTGCAGGATTGTTTTCCTTGATTGCCGTGATTAACTCGAACATATTCCGCGGGTCTTCATCCTGCTTTTCGGCTTCTTTGCCTTCGGCATCAGGAAACTTCGGGGCGAACTGAATTTCCGGTAATTCAACCGGCACTCGTTCATTGCGTCCCTGTCCCTGCGCTCCTTTCGTGCCGACGATAATTTCACCGCTTGTCGGCATCTTTTCGGGATACTTGAAATCATTATCTTCGAGGAATTTTCTATCAGGAAAGAAACCGCCGTCATACCAGACAAACTTGAAACCCTTGCGTTCCGGCGTGTCGGGATACTCAAACACAATTTCCGATGACTGCGGGAAAACATCAAAGTCGTGTCCAGATGTTCTTGCAACGACCGAGACCGGCTTGCTCAAATCGAGTGCTTTCATGAACTTGTTGAGGGCGTGACAGGCGATGTCGCCGAGTGCGCCGGTGCCGAAGTCCCACCAGCCGCGCCAGCCGAAGGGGTGATAAATCGCCGCACTCTCACCGGGAAAGTTCTCCCGCGGTTTTGCAACGCCGAGCCATAAATCCCATTCGAGATTAGCGGATTGGTCGGCAATTTTCCTTTTCATGTTAGCGATAAGTTCTTCCGCTTTATCCGCCTGTTCTTTCTTGACTTTTGCTTCGTATGCAGCGAGTGTTCGAATCGTTTCGGGACCTTGAGGCCATATCGGACGGTTCGTCCAGACGTGGATTTCTTTAATATCGCCGTACATACCGGCTTTCATTTCGGCGGCGTGTCTTCGCAGACCGTCGCCGGCACTGCCTTGATTTCCCATTTGGGTACAAACGCCGGTTTCTTTTGCGACCTTTGCCATGAGACGGCATTCGTACATTGTTCGGGCGAGCGGTTTTTGACAATAGACGTGTTTCTTCATCCGCATTGCCATGAGAGATTGCGCTGCGTGCATGTGGTCTGCGCCGCTGACTGTGACGGCATCGATGGTATCCTTTTGTTCTTCAAGAAGTTTGCGGAAATCGGTGTATGCTTTTGCTTTCGGATACCGGTTTTGCGCTCCTTCCAAGCGTTTTTTATCGACATCGCAGATAGCGGCGATGTCGGCAAATCTTGCGGCATTAGCGGTGTCGCTGCTGCCTTTGCCTCCGATGCCGATGCAGCCGAAGGCGAGACGTTCATTCGGCGAAGCACTAACTTTAGGGGTTAAACCGGCTAAAGCCCAATAACCGACGGCAGTAGTTGCGGCAGCGGTCTTCAAAAAATCACGACGGGCAGTTCTATGTTTTGTCATTGATATACTCCAAAAAAGAAAGACGGAACAAAATACAACGCAACGATTTTAACAAATATCCGGCGGACTAACAAGAGCCGCAAACCGCCGTCTGTAATCTGCTGTTTTCCGCCCCGGCACTTTTTCTGCGCAGATTCAGAAAAAATCGAGCGTTCCCCGAAATAATTGAAAGACAAGGATTTACTCCCCGAAAACGGAAAAATGCAAATTTATCCCGTTCTCAACGAGTCTAGATATAGTAGGTAGAATTGACGTAAGTCCTTATTTTTCGTCAAAACATACACAAGAAAAAAATGTTTGTTCCCGAAAGCACTCTAGTGTAGAATCCTGCCTGTTCGTTCCGTTTATCGGAATTTCTGCATCATCGGACCCTGGCAGTCCGGCCTCTGGAAAGGACAGAGAACCTAAC
>WRCR01000099.1 GCA_009783865.1 Planctomycetaceae bacterium
ATCCATCGTGTTTCGGCTCAAAACTTCGCTGTCGCGGATAGTCGTTAGAGCGTGCAGGTTGGCGATGAAATAAAACGCTGTATCTTGTCCGTTCTGAAGGTCAATGTATTGACGAATCGCTCCGAAATAATTACCCCAATGAAAACGTCCCGTCGGCTGTATTCCTGATAGTATCCGCATGGAAATTTGTTGCCTCTAGTTACTTGTGAAAGTTTATAAAAAAGTGTGTGAGAAACACATTGTTATTCCGGTCGGTCTTGGTCAAAGTCGCGCCAGACCAGCGGTGTGCGCTGCCGGGATTCAATCCGCAATGCAACTTCGCCGTTCTTGAAAATCCGAATTGTTCCGCTGGACTGACTAACGGTAATTGCCAGCGCGGAAGTAGTCCGGCTAATTGCGGCGGCGGTCATGTGTCTTGCTCCCAGTCCGGGAGACAATGAAATCGTTGCCGTTGACTGTGATTCCAAATAGCGGCAAGCGGCTTCGACAATTCCCTCTTTGGAAATAATTACCGCGCCGTCTAACTGGGAAATTTCCTTCACGCCTTCCCGGACTTTGGTATCGAAAATTGAGCGTTCATGACGTTTATATCCTTTTACCGGGTCGAAGCATAGTTCCCGGCTTTGTGCCATTACTCTGTTGGTATCGCCGACCACGAACATTGTACCGATTGGTTTGCCTTCCCGTCCTTCCCAGCCGATATCGACAGCCAAATCGACAACCGTTTTCAGGACTTTGAGCGGAACGCTGCTTTCCAACTGCTGCAAGTCGCGGCGGGACAATTTTTCGAGATGTTCCGACAAATTAAAAATGGTGATGGAATCCAAATGCGATGGGTCTAACGCGCTGTAAAGAGCAAGGACGCAGCCGCCTTCCTGAATCAAGCCGTCGGCAACTGCTTCGATGACAGCATGCGAAATTTTTTCATAGATTGAAGTGCCGCCTTCAAAATGCAGGTGAATTGTACCGTATCCATGAACTACCGCAGTTGAAAGATAGTCGGATTTTATAGAGCAGACGATGACTTTTTCATCGCCGAGTATTTTTTTCATTTTTCCCCAATCGACAGGAACTTCGGGGAAAACCAGTATTGCTTCGGCTTCCGTTTCCTGCCGCAGTAATCGTAAATTCCCGACAAGGAAACGGAATTGTTCCGTGAATTTCAGAGGTTCAAGTTTTGGTGCTTCCGGCATAAAACGTTTGAGTAAAGAAGAGCGTGCGGCTTAACATTCCACGCTTATTATAACATTAAAATAACTATTGTAAATACGTTAAATGAAAATACCGGATATAAAATTATGAATTTTTCATTTTGTCCCCCCTTGTTTTAACTGATAAACGATTTATAATTACTCGAAAATTGGGCACTGGATTGACTGTTTTTGACGCACATTACTGCAATGACGATAGATAAAAGTTTAAAAGTCCGCAAGGGAATCACCCGTTCCAGAAACGTTCTGACCCGTGCAGAGCGCATAGAGAAACTTCTTCAGCAAGACCGCTGGAAAGAAGAGGACGGACCGTTTGCTCTGCCGAAGGTTCGTGTCTATAAAATCGTTGTGAAAAAGAAAAAGAAGAAGAAGGGCGAAGAAGAAGGTGCTGCTGACACTGCGAAGCAATCTGCCGCCAAAGCACCGGTTGCTAAGAAAAAATAGACGTTTGGAGCGTAATCCAGAACCCCGGTGTGAACGAGGGCGCAAAAGGATTTGAAATCCTTGCGTTAAGAATTTTTTCCCTATTTGACTCCTCCGAAAAAATCTGCTATCATACGTAAAGTTGACGGTTTGTTTCAACCTCTTCGTAAATTGTGAGATACCGGTATGAGAAAAATCAATGAAAATCTAGGTAATTCGAGAGGGGGACGCGAATTAAAATCCGCATTCACATTAGTCGAACTTCTCGTCGTCGCCATCATCGGTGTGTTGATTGCTCTTCTTTTGCCCGCGGTGCAAGCCGCTAGAGAAACCGCAAGAAGAATGCGGTGCAGCAGTAAAATGAAACAATTGGGACTTGCGGCTCATAACTATCATGACGTTTTCAACATGTTCGCTCCTGCCGGTTTCAGACCAGACCATACGAGCAGTCAGAGACACAACTACACCGGTTACACCAGTGTTCGTCGTGCCGCTATTTGGAGAATAAACTTTGGAGAATAAACAATGCACAAAATTCTTTTGCCCATCCTCTTTATCTGTTTGGCAACTTTTTTGCTTGCTGCCGATAAACCAGCCGTTTGGCTTGAAGCGGAAGGATTTCAGGAACTAGGCGGCTGGGTTATTGACCAGCAGTCGTTTAATCAGATGGGTTCCGCATACATCATGGCACACGGCATGGGCGTTCCCGTTGCGGATGCGACAACCGAGTGCGAAATTCCTGAAAAAGGTTTTTGGAACGTCTGGGTGCGAACCCGCGATTGGACGGCTCCATGGAAACGCGGAACACCTGCCGGACGTTTTCAGTTAATCATCGGCGGAAAAACTTTACCGACTGCGCTTGGAAACAACGGTGCCGAGTGGGCGTGGCAGCGTGCCGGAACTATCGAATTGGAAAAGGGAACAACCGCCGCCGCTCTGCACGATTTAACCGGTTTTAACGGACGCTGCGATGCGATTTACCTAACGACCGATGCCGATGCAGTCCCAACTAACGAACCGAAAGAATTGGATACGTTTCGCCGCTCTATGATGGAACGAATGGGAAAGAAACGCATTGATGACCCCGTTGTCTATGATTTGGCGATTGCGGGCGGCGGCATTGCGGGAACCTGTGCGGCTCTTGCGGCGATTCAAACCGGTGCGAAAGTCGTTCTGATTCAAGACCGACCGGTATTGGGCGGCTGCAACAGTTCAGAAGTTCGGGTCACTCTGGGCGGCAACACTCTCATTCCGCCGTATCCGAATATCGGAAAAGCCGTTGAATTGATTTCACCGATTGCGCTGGGATTTGACGGGACCGAAAAGCCGCGTCCGGCAAGTTTTTTTGAAGACGACCGAAAAGAACAGGCATTCTATCGTACTAGAGGGCATCGTAAATTGGCTCTGAACGAGCGGGTGTTTGCTGTCGAAAAAGACCCGAATGACCCGCAGCGCATTGCGGCGTTCATTGCCCGAAATTCCAGAACCGGCATCGAAACCCGCTACCGTGCAAAGAATTTTGCCGACTGCACCGGCGACGCAACCATTGCCCGACTGATGGGTGCCGAAACAATGTACGGTCGGGAGGAACGTTCACGCTTCAATGAAACACTTGCACCGGAAAAGGCGGACAATTTCGTGATGGGCATGTCGACTCTCTGGGGGTCACAAAAATCGCCGACACCGACAACCTTTCCCGACGTTGATTGGGGAATCGAATTCACGGAAGACAAAGTTTATCCTGTCCGCAGCGGTCATTGGGAATGGGAAACCGGCTATTTCCGCGACATGGCGGACGAAGCCGAGTACATCCGCGACTACGGGATAATGACGGTTTTCGCCAACTGGTCTTTCCTCAAAAATCATTCAAAACACAAAGATGACTGGGCAAACGATACTCTGGAATGGATTACTCCGGTCGGCGGGAAGCGGGAGAGTTACCGCGTTGTCGGAGACCATATTGTCACACAAAACGACATCGAAAAGAACGTGATTTATCCAGACGCAACGGCGACTAGTACGTGGAATCTGGACAATCATTTTCCCGACCCTGCCCATGCCGAAAAATTTGAAGAACCGTTTCGGTCTTGCGCATATCATCGCTGTTACGAAAAGCCGTTTCCGGTGCCTTATCGAAGTTTGTACGCTCGTGATGTGAAAAACCTGTTTCTCGGCGGACGGGTTATAAGCGTCAGTCACGTTGCGTTTTCGGCAACGCGGGTGATGCGGACGCTGGGATGTCTTGGCGAAGTCATCGGTATGGCATCAAGCGTTTGCGCCAATGAAAACATTGACCCGCGGGATGTGTACCCTGCTCATTTCGACAAGTTGAAAGCCCTGATGGAGCAAGGTGTTCGTTTTTCGACTTATCATTCCGGCGGAACAGGGTCCAGCGAAAGTTATCATTTTAAGGATATAGGATGGTTTCCCGTCAATGATACGCTTCGGGCTGCGCGGAATCTCACACCGGAACGTGAAGCGGAGTATCAACGCCGTATAAAACCGCTGGGGGTCGTTCACAAAAGTATGGAACGGTCACCTACTCCGGTTTGGCTGGAAAACGCAGGTAAAAATCTTGCACTTGATGCCAAGATTTCTGTTTCCAGTACGCAAACGGACGGCGGATATGATGCGAAGTACATCAATGACGGCAAGTACGATTTCGAGGTTCTCGAAGGACGCTGGCTCAGCAAGCCGGGTCCTGTTAGTTGGGTCGAATTCAGTTTTGCCGAACCGGTGTCGGTCAACGCTGTCAGGATTATATCCGGTGCGTATGGAACGGAATGTCCCCTCATCGGCTTTGTCTTACAGCGAAAGGACGGCGAACAATGGGCGGACATTCCTGAAACGAGGACGGAAAAGAATCCGAACACTGATTTCAGCACACGTTTCAACACGGTAACCGGCAGCACTTTCCGTCTTTACATTACCGAGACACTGCACGGTGTTGCCCGAATCAAAGAGGTGGAACTGTATAAAATTCCGTAACACGTTTTGCGTACGGTTCAACGAACCGCCGCTCTTTTGATTAAAAATTTTTCACGGGTATTGTTGTGCCTGTCCAGGAGATTTGTGTACCTCCCGCAACGGAGAAAACCGACTAAATTTTCTCGAAATTTCGATTGCGGCTCTGTTCTGGCACTGCTTGCGCAATGCCGCTCTGATTTGCCCCTACATATAATCCTGCAACGCTTTGACTTGTACTTCCGGGTTTTGATGCAGGAAGTTTATCGCTTCGATGAACGCATTCGCTCCGCGTAAAGTCGTGTATATCGGAATGTTGTATCTGTTTGCCGTTTGACGAATCAGCACTTCGTCTTTATGCGGATTCTTGCCGCTCGGCGTATTGATAATCAACTGTACACCGCCGTCAATCATTCTATCGAGAATGTTCGGACGCTCGCCTTCCGCAATTTTCGCAACGATTTCCACGTCAAAGCCCATCGCTCTTAACGTCTCACCTGTTCCTCGCGATGCAATCAAGTTGAAACCGTGTTTCCTTAATCGTTTCGCTATACTGCCGATGTGCGGACGGTCAGACACTTTTACCGTGATAAACACATTGCCCTTTTGCGGAACGGCTGAACCTGCGGCGATTTGGCTTTTCGCAAATGCTTCACCGAAGGTTTCACCGATGCCCATTACTTCGCCGGTAGATTTCATTTCGGGACCCAAGCGGGTGTCCGTTCCCGGAAAACGTATCCAAGGAAATACCGATTCCTTTACCGCAATGTAATTCATATCCGACCATTGGCGGAACGGTTTGTCACGGTATATTTCCGCAAGTTTTTCGCCTAGCATCAGCCGCGTTGCAATACTTGCAAGCGGTTCGCCGATTGCCTTACTGACAAACGGCACAGTGCGGCTTGCACGCGGATTGACTTCGAGTACATACACTTCATTGCCCTGAATTGCAAACTGAATGTTGAGCAAACCGACAACCTTCATACGCAGCGCAATTTTCTTCGTAGCGGCTTCGATTTGCCGAATTATCTTCGGCGTTAGCGACTGCGGCGGCAGCGAACAGGCGGAGTCGCCGCTGTGAATACCGGCTTCTTCGATGTGTTCCATGATTGCCGCTACGATGACGGTTTCGGTGTCCGCAATGGCATCGACATCAATTTCGACAGCATCTTCAAGGAAGTGGTCGATAAGAATCGGTCGGTTTTTGTCAATCGTTAAGTCGGCTTGTTTGCTGTAGTTGATGAGTGCCGTCCAATAAGATTTCAGGTCTTCGCGGTCGAAAACGATTTCCATTTTCGCACCGCCGAGAACGAAGGACGGACGCATCAGCACAGGGAAACCGATTTGCTCGGCAAGTACCAGTGCCTGTTCCAATGAAGTTGCAGTTGCTCCCGGCGTTTGACGAATGTTTAACTCTTTCAGCATTTGTCCGAAGAGATGCCGGTCTTCGGCGATGTCGATGGATTCAACACTGGTACCGAGTATCGGTACATTTTCGGCAGCGAGTGCTTTGGCAAGATTGAGCGGAGTTTGTCCGCCGAACTGCAAAATTACGCCCAGCGGATTTTCGTGTCCGATGACTGCCATCACGTCTTCGAGCGTCAACGGCTCGAAGTAGAGAACGTCGGAGGTATCGTAATCGGTCGAAACGGTTTCGGGATTGCAATTCATCATGACAGCCCGATAGCCGAGTTTTCGGACGGTGAAAGCGGCGTGACAGCAGCAGTAATCGAATTCGATGCCTTGTCCGATACGGTTTGGACCGCCGCCGAGGACAAGAATAGAACGTTTGTTGTTTGCGTTAGACATAGTTGTTTTGCAGATAAATTATAGTTTGTTCAGTATTTTAACACATTTCGGCAGAATTAAAAGTATAGCGTGATGCTTTTAGAGCGTTTTTGGATTTGGTGTGGACAAATTCCCGTCACCCCCGCGAAGGCGGGGGGTCTAGAGAATAGACGTGAACCCTTTACGTCTAGATTCCCGCTTTCGCGGGAATGACGAAAGCGAATTCCAACAGTCCACACCAATTCTTGATACGCTCTAGCGCAGGATTTCAATCCTGCACAATGCCCTTGACTTTGCACTATTTTTCTGTAACAATATAGACAGTTTAACGTAAAGGTACTTTTTCAACCCCCGAATCGTAAATCATTATGCATACATTTGAAGGACGCGTTTGCCCTCCGCCGGAAGGATACATCGTTGTTACCGTCTCCAGCTTTAACAAAACGATTACGCAGCGGCTCCTAGACGGGGCGTTGGCGAAACTTCGTGAAAACAGCGTCCGCGACCAGGATATTCGCATCGTTTGGGTACCGGGCGCATTTGAAATTCCGTTTATTGCCGGCTATTTTGCGCGGGATGCCGATTGTCTCGCCGTGATTTGTCTCGGCGCAGTTATCAAAGGTGAGACCTCGCACGACCAGCATATCAATCGGGTGGTCAGCATGGGAATCAACGAAATGGCGTGTCATTTCGGAACCCCCATTATTTTCGGGGTGTTGACCTGCGACACAGTCGAACAAGCAGAAGCCCGCAGCGGTATCATTGAGTCCACTAGAGATAAAGTGATAAGTCCTGCTCCCGGCAACAAAGGAGCGGAAGCGGCAGAAGCGGCACTCGAAATGATTGACCTGATGACCGAACTGCCGCAAATCAAAATGGTGCCTGAATTTCCGCGTCTTCCGCCGCCGGAAATTGTCTCGAAAATTATCGAATCCGTTCTGGGAGACAAAAAACCAAAGAAAAAATCAGTCAAAAAGAAAAAGAAAAAATAATGTCTCGTTTAAGAGCGGGGACTAAAGTCCCCGCCTCTTTAGCGTTAATCATTTAGCGTCAATCTTACTCCACCGCTATCTTACTCCAATAACCGGCTTCGCACATCCAGCCGTTTGCTTTGTTTTCCAACTCAACCTGAACGCTGCTTCCGGCAAACGGTGTCAAATCGAAATCGACTTCTGCCCAGCCGCCTTTAGTCAACTCTTTATCGATAGTAACGGTCTTCTGAACCGAACCGTTGACACGAATCACCAGTTCCCAATCGAATTCCTGATGATTGCTGACAACCGCCTTCAGAACGGTCTTCTTATTTGCCGGAACATCAATACGGCGTTCCAATGCACACGGCACTTCACGGTTCAAAGGATGCGTCATAATAACGTTCTTCTTCCCGCGATATTGTTCCCGCATTCCGGGGTCCATATCGGGACCGCAATTCTTGACACTCCAGCCGGGTAAGAGTGCCGCAACAGCATCTTCTATCTTGCGGAATCCTTTGAAACGAATCTTTGCCCGTTCTTCTTCGGTGAACAAACTGTTGGCAATCGGACCGGGGTCCCAACTGAGTTCCAACTTCGGCGGAACGGGTTTCTTCACGGGAATCACGAATACCTCATTACCCGATGCGTCTTTCTTGATTTGTCCGCCTTCCCGAATTACAAACTGACGCGCTAACTTTTCGCAAACGTCGAGCAATTCAGGAACAGTGTACGCCGTAAAACTGAACTTTTTCGTCTCATCTAATTTTTCTGTGAACCGCGGCGGAAGTTTGGAAAATCCCAACGTTGTGAAAAGCACGCCGGCGGCATTGGACGGATTGCAGTCCGAATCCTGACCGCAGCGGGTCGAGATGATAATCGTCTTATCTAAATCGCCTTTTCCGAAAAGCATTCCGATGAGAATATACGCACCGTTAATTTTGACATCGATTCCGCCGTTGGATGCCTTTTGATATTCGGGGGCTTCCCGATATTTTTTCTGACAAAGGTTCCAAGTTGCTTCCCAATCATCTGGATTTGCCTTGTACCATGCAACAACATCACGCACCATTTCGGCATACTGGCTGTCGGACGGAATACATTTCAAACCGGCATCGATGATTTTGAGTATATCGGTTTCAAAAAATGCTTCGGCGTACATTCCTCCGACGAAGATTCCGCCGTAGACACCGTCTCCGTAGTTCATCAGACGACCGAATTTTTGTCCGAGTGCAATGGATACATTCGGCATTCCGGGAGCAATGAGACCGGAGAAGTCGGCTTCGATTTGGTAATCAATGTCGTTAGGACATTTATTGAATTTCGGATGACTCGAATCCGGCGGTGCGATACCGGCTCGCAAATTTTTTCGTCCGGCTGCGTTGGCGCACCAGAGATTATACTCGCTGTTGGCAAAGTCGATGCCTGCTTGCCGGATTGAAACGTCTAGTCCGTATTCTTCGAGAGAACGCAGAAAGGTCATTTCGACATAGAGGTCGTCTTGTCCGAATGCTTCATTAATCATTTCCGGTTTCCACACCGGCATTTTGTCTTCGGGAATGATTTTGTCTTTCCATTTGAATTCGGTGGGCGCGCCCCAGCACACACCGGCGATTTGACCTATCCAGCCGCCTTTCATTTTATCGCGGTAATCCTTTACGGAAATTTCACGGAACTCCTGCGCAAAAACAGCGGCAGCAAAAAACATAACGAAGAGAGACAAAGCAAAATTTTTCATAGCGTTAACTTGTAAAATTAAGGTTAAGGAAAAGGAATTTCGCGTAATGATAACGGATTATTGCAGTATAGTCAATAATCAGTTTAGCGGACGGTTCAACGAACCGCCGCTGTTCCTTAAGTTAAGTCCCCACTTGTGTTTCCCTCAACCACCGCAACCTCCGCCGCCGTTAAACCGTACAACGCATACACAAGAGCGTCTATCTCACGCTCCAATGACGACGTATCCGCATATGAATCAACTCGCTTAGCGCAAAGTATCTCATCGACAAGCAAAATTATCGGACGCTGCTGACTCTCTCCGACCAATGGAACTGGTAAAAAACCGACAACCTGTGTCTTCACCTGCGCTAATGATTTGCCCTCTTCCTGCGAAAGAAAATGATAGAGAACATTCAACAACCGGCTGTTCAACAATCCTAAAACGAAAAAAATGTGATAATCCTTTCCCGGCAAAACGGTAAAAAGTGTATTGTCAGTGTAAAACAAACCATCCTTTTCACGATTAATATAGCAAGCGACTAAATCATCTTCCGTCTGTCGCAGCAGTATTTTTTCATCGACTCTATGATTGGATTCATCGCCGCAAAAATGCCAGTACTCTTTCGCTTTACTCGGCTTGCCGCCCCTTCCAATACCATATTCATTCGCAGGTTCATAATGAATATCGCAATACTTGAATTTCGCTTGCGGACTATTCCAATCAAAAGCATAACGTGAAATTTGTTTGCCTTGCAAAATCTTGTTCAGATTTGACTTTTCATGTTCACGAAACAATAACTTACTTCGGCAATTTCCTGTATGAATTCCCGTATCCAATATGGAACAAATATCTTTCATTTTTCCAAACGAAAGCAGTTTGGTGTAAATTGCTGCAATAGGACTGTTTATAACAATCCGCTGATGAACAAGATTTTGCGACAGAGCATAATCAACTGCACCGGCTTTGATAAACACATCTGCCGTCTTACTATAAGTACCGGTTTCATATTGCTGTGTTTTACTTTTTTGTTTTTTTAGCAGGAAAATTGCAGGATAAATATCGGCTTCGTCAAATACCATATCGCAGGACATGATTTGCCGCAAATCGTTGTCAAAGAAGAGTTTTCGTATGTTTTTTGTATTTCTGAAACCAAGAAAACTATCATTCGCAATGAAACACAAAGTTCCCTTTTCGACAAGCAAATTGAAAGCGGCAAAAATGAAATAAGCGTATAAGTCACCGTAAAATCCGAAGGCGCTATAATACTTCTCTTTCTGTTTTTCGGTAAAGTACCCCTGTTTTACATACGGCGGATTGCCGATGACGATATCGAATCCATTCGGTATGCCGAACATACATTGCGGGTCAAAAAATGCCGCTGTCTTTGATTGATTATACGGATTCCAATTCTTAATCAATTCGACCGTTTCCCGTTTCCATTCGCCGGTGTCTTCCATTGCCATAACCAACATCTTGCGGCGTGACTCGTCTAGTCCCTGCAAAAACTTTTTTTCCTGCATCGTGCTTGCCGTAACATGTTGACCGCGTATATCCAACAAACCCTTGAGCGTTTCTTTAACTATCGGCGATTCAAATGTTTTTTGTTTTTCCTGTTTCAAACCAATCAATGTATCTGCGCACACGAACTTTGTTTCCAGATTCGGCAGCGGTTCAATGCCGTAATTCTCTTGTCGTCTATCCGGTTTTATCTCTTGAATGAGCGACAAGAACAACCGCAGTTGCGTTATCTGC
>WRCR01000100.1 GCA_009783865.1 Planctomycetaceae bacterium
ACAACACAATTCTTAAACGGCGATGCAGTCGAGTTTATCGGCGGTAATGGTTCGCAAGTCATTTCTGTTGACTACAAAGGCATCAGAATTGCCGACCAGCCGCGGGCTGCCGGAAACATAATTGATACTAATCCGATTGCGGGAATGATAGTCGATAACGCAATCACTCAGGACTTCACTTTCACCGGCGGTTCTATCGGCGGCACCGGTTCGCTTCTCAAGAAAGGTACCGGCAAACTTATTTTTGAACAGTCCAACAGTTTTACCGGTTTGACAACCATCGAAGAAGGAACCGTTGTTCTCAAAAAGAGCGATTCACTCGGCACCGAAGGCGGTGTTAATGTAAAGAAAGACGGAACATTGAATTTCGCAATATCGGGAAGCGGTGAGTTCACGCAGGTAATTACCGGAGATGTAGGCAGCACAATTTTGAAAACTGGAAACGGCAGCGTTGTTTTAACCGAAGCGAGTCCGAATTTCAAAGGCGGCGTTGATATTCAGAACGGCGAATTAGGTATCGCAGATATTCGCGGAGTCGGTTCAGCGGCAGTCAATACCGGCAGCGGCGGAACGTTTGCCCTGCTCTCCGACAGCGGAACATTCAACAACGCCATCACCGGCAATGGAAAAGTCCGTGTCGGAGATGGTGCAGATATTGTTTTGAGCGGAACTAAAACATACCGCGGCGGAACAACGGTTGACAGAGGTTCAAAACTGACGATTTCGCAGTTGGAAAACGTTGGAACCGGAAGCATTGCCGTCAACGGTACTTTGAATATGCTGTTTGCCAATAATCAAACGGTTAAAGACCGCAACATCACCGGCACCAGCTTGATTGAAAAGAACGGTGCCGGTCGGCTGGACTTTGAATCGGCAACCGATTTCTCAGGTACTTTCCGGTTAAACACCGGCGGAATTCTGCTGACGAACAACAGGGGTTTGCAGAACGCAACGCTGGACTATAAAAACGGAACGGTTGATTTCGGAACGAACAGCGAGATATATCTCGGCGGCTTGGCTGGCGGTTCTGACATTGCCCTTGCAAACAACAGCGGTAATGGAGTTGCGCTGACAGTCGGCAGCAATGGTTCCGACCAAGTATTTACCGGAAAATTGAGCGGCAGCGGCAGTTTTATTAAAACCGGAGAAGGAACGCAGGTATTGGACGGCGTTAATTCATACACCGGCGGAACACTTATCAGCGGCGGTCGTTTAGCCGGTACCGATGTTGAATCCTTCGGCACCGGCTCGGTCGTTAATAATTCCGAACTTGAATTCCGCATCGGAGCCGGAAAGTCACAAACGTACGATAAAGTGCTTGCCGGAACCGGAATGTTAATCAAGAACGGTGCTGGTATATTGACCTTGACGGAAATAAATCCATACACCGGCGGTACCCACGTCGAAGACGGAACTCTCAATGTCACAACACTTCAATCGCTGGGAATGAACACACAAGGCGCAACAGCACCGGAAGCCGGGACAGTTATTATTAGTGAAGGTGCAGTGTTGTCCCTTGATATTGATGCTGCAACAACCGATACCGCTGATGTTTCCATCACGAAAAACATCGGCGGAAATGGAACACTTGTCAAAACAGGAAGCGGCGTTGTCTCATTGGATACCGATGTAACGTTCACCGGCAAGATTGACGTTCAGCGCGGAACTTTTTATCTGAACGCAAATACCGCCTCTGCGGTTGATGTTCGTAATGGTGCGACCTTATCCGGATTGGGTACCGTAGACAACTTGGTTCATTTTTACAACGGTTCGATTCACCGCGTTGATAACAGAAGCCGAGAAGTTCTCGGTCTGTTTCGGGCAAAGGACATTCAATATGACAGCGGTTCAACGATTTATATCAAAGTCGGTGCTAACGGTTCTGACCGCATCGTTGCAGATAATCAACTTAACTTTGCGAAAGAAGGCGGCAACGTTAATGTCCGCTTTATTAATTTTGCCGGTGAAACTTCTGATGATGCTGACCCGCTGCGGTATGAAGTTTTCAGTTCGGCAAGCGGTCTAATTCTTGTCGGCGGTCATGTTTTACAGGAAGAACGCGGCGACACCACAACGATTAACGGCGGCGGTACAACAAGTGCCGGCGTTCAGTTGATTGGTGAAGGAGCGCGTGTTCTCGGTTATGAAGTTGCGAGAACAGGCGGGACCGCTAAGGGAATCTTTGTCGATGTGCTGCTTGACGGAGTATTCGATTCAACCTTCAATTCCAATCAGAAGTCGGTATTGTCCGGTATCGGAAGTGTATCGGTTCTTGACGCGTTCTTTGACAAGACAGGGGAAGCCCGCCAGGGAATGCTCAACGAACTAACACCGATGGTTCAGACCGCCCTGCCCTACCTCAATAATCGTTCCATTACACATTTTAACGAGAGTGTTTTCAATCGTCTGCGCTTCTTAAGTGAACCGGTTCATCAGCCGGTTTTACACAGAAACGAAGTCGGTTATAACCTCTCCCCTACTCCGCTCTACCGCGGCGCACCGAGAGACGACAAGTTCAAGCGGGCTCTTTGGTTCCAGAATTACGGCGACTTTATCCTGATGCAGGAAGACGGTTCCCGTCCTGAATTCCGTATTAATTCTTACGGTTTCGCTGTCGGCAGCGATTGTCCGATTGACCGCTGCGCCTCCGTAGGTATTGGAATGGGCGGCAACTTTGCCAATGTATCGGTCAACAAATTCGGACAGAAGGCAGATGTAGATTCGTTCCTTGTTTCCGCATACGGCAATTGGTTCACTGAACGCGGCTGGATGCTCACCAGTTCAATCGGTATTGCAGCCAATCAGTGTGACGCAAAACGCAGTGTATATTCATTGGGGACGCAAATCGACAGTAGTCATACCGGAACGTCATTCTGGGGTTCGATTGAAAGTTCCAAGAAATTCCGCTTTAACTGTTTCGATGTTTCGCCTTTCGCAGGTCTTGATTTTATTTGGCTGACGGAAAAAGGTTACGGCGAGCGGCTTGCATTCGGCAATCCCGATTTACCGCTGGGTATTGCGAAAAACAGAACGAATTCTGCTCTTTCCACTATGGGTTTGCGAGTCGGCAGAACATTTCGTCTCCTAGGCGGCAACGTCATCTCGCCTACTGCGTATATGGCGTGGGTTCACGATTACAATGTCAGCGAAGTTAATACCTGGGCGTGGTTCCCCGGTCAGGATGGTTTCACTGTAACCGGTGCTTCAATGTTTCGGGATAGAGCAAAAGTCGGAACTAATCTCGACATGACGCTTAGCAATCGGTTGAGTATGTACGCCAGATTCGATGCCGAATTGGGCAGACGGATGAGCGATTTGAGCGTCCAGTGGGGTATCCAACTCGGTTATTAACAAACCGATTGTCACAATCGTTATAACTGGTACATTCTGTACCGAAACAGAATATTTCGGCTTCTTTTCCGGTTTTTCTCTGCCGAAAAAAGGCAGTACGAGACGATTTCAAGAGACGAGGTTTTGTTTTCGTTATGTAATTCCTTTACGCCAAGTCCTTCCGTTCAATTTTGGAGGTTTGAATTATGCGTCTCACTAACATCGGCATCATTTTTGCAATGACGGCGTTCACTTTAGCAGCCGTTTTATCGGAACGGGTTCTTGCGCAAATACCTGAAAGGGTTATTTTCCAGCCCGGCAGTTATGCAGGCGGTGCTTACGGCTATGGTGCCAACAAGACAATAGCAGTTGCCGCAGTATCTGCTGTACCGCAAACCGAGTGGGAAACCGTCTTTGGAGAAGAACAGGATGCCGCTGCCGAAATGCCTGCGGGAGTTGCCTGCTCCAGCGACGTTGTCGTTATGCCAATGCCCTACCTTGCTTATCATAAAAACCCTTTCACCGGACGGATTCACATTATTCCTTATCAAAAAGGATATCCCTGCCCGGAAGAATTTCCAAAGAAAGAATCGTGTGTGACATTCGCCCTCTCTGCCCTGCCCAGTAGGACGCAGAACCAGCCCCAGATAGAGTATCTTAGTTATTACGACCCAATGCCGGAAATCCTTGAAGACAAACCCAGCCGGTTGCAGTTGATTCTCGGTTATCCGAATCCCGCTTGGACTTCTCCCTGTGACAATCGCTGGGGACATCGTCAGGCGCAATGTATAGGCATCGAAGAAATCGCTTATGGACCTTATGCCGAGCAGAATGTCAGAAATCAGGTATATGATTTGTGTCATCCGAAAAGTCATTTCGGACCCTTACAGCACAATGCTGTCGGTTTCCACGGTAACCGGTTATTCCACGGCAACCGGTTCTTCAACCGCCCCTATCCGGTTGGAGTACAAGTGCCGTATGGTGTGAATCCTCATAACTGCCAATGCCCGAAATGTATGCAAAAGATGCATGAAACAGCTGGCAAGGTAGTAGAAACAGAAACGAAGCCCGTTGCTGCACCGCCGAAAAAATAAGGTGTGACAGCGGGATTTAAAATCCCGCGCTAATATCAGTATAAACAGATGTTGCGTCTCGGTTCTCTCGAAATTGCTGTTCCCGTGATTCAAGCGGCATTGAGCGGATACAGCGATGCCCCGATGCGCAAAATTGCCCGGCAGTTCGGTGCCGGTTTTACCTTCTGCGAAGTACTGCTTGACCAATTCGTCATCGCCGTTTCCAAACGAAAATCCCGACTCTATTTTACCGACAGCGAAGAACATCCCTGCGGTGCGCAACTGATGGGCAGCGAACCGGAACAATTCGTCCGTGCTGCACAACGCCTAATTGATGAGGGGTTCGATTTAATCGACCTCAACTTCGCTTGTCCTGTCAAGAAAGTCCTCGGCAGAAAACGCGGCGGCTATCTGATGAGCGACCCTAAAACGTCTATCGAAATAGTTGAACGAGTGCGAAAGTCCCTGCCCTTCCCTACCCCGCTCACTGTGAAACTGCGAAAAGGATTCGATGACTCACCGGAAAGTGCCGTCAAGTTTTACGAAATTCTCAAGGGTTGTATCGAAAACGGCGTTTGTGCTTTTACCATTCACGGAAGAACGGTAAAACAGCGGTATGAAGGAGTCAGCGATTGGGACTTCATCCGCAATATTAAAGAGTATCTAATCGGCAAAGGACATTCGGATATAACGCTAATCGGCAGCGGCGATTTATTTACAGCCGAAGTTTGTAAAGAGCGGTTAGCGTCAAGCGGCGTTGATGGTTTGGCATTAGCGCGGGGCGTTATCGGTAATCCGTGGCTTTTTCGTGAAAGTATTGCCGTTCTTTCGGAACAGCCGATTCCGCTGCCGCCGTCTTTGCAGGAACAGCGCAGTGTAATAGCGGAACATTTCCGTCTTTCGGCGGAACTATACGGCGAAAAGCGGGCGGCAACAACAATGCGCGCCTTCGGCGTGAAATACGCTAAACTCCATCCTGATTACGAAGAGGTACGGTCGGCATTTACGCATGTAAAAAGTGCCGCCGACTGGAATCAAGTGTTGGAAGAATGGTATTAACGTTATTGTATTAACGTGATTAGCCCAGCCGCTCTAAGCGGCAGGTGCTTGAGGCGGCGGTTTTATGCTAATCTTGCGGACGAATAGCACCGGTTAAACCGGCGTAATCGACGCGGTCTTCGGGATGCCAGAGCGGCAATCCTTTGCGGATACGTTCAGCCAAAACTTCCAGTTTTGCCGGAGAACCAGCGGGTGCGTCTGTCGGACGGAAGTCCGCCGTAACAACAGGCACGAAGTCCTCGTCGTGTCCTACTTCCAAAATTGTGTCAAATACGTTTTTCATTCTTATCCCCCTTTCTACATACTTGAAACGTTAATAGTTATAAAATTATTAGTATTAAAAGCGGCATCGCTTTTTTTCTTTTCAACGACAGATAAATACTTTCACGCAGAAATGTTTGTGTGAAAATGTCTTTCAGAAATACTATTGATACAACAATAGGTTATAACAATTAGATAACGATTATGAATCCATTCATTATCGAAAATTGTTTTTATTTCTGAATAGTCGGTACGTACAGCGTACCTCCACCGTAGTATCTGCTATGATACACTATTTTATCGGCTGTGTCAAGGTAATTTTTCCGAAAAAATGGAAATTTTCCGAAAAAAGTTCACTTTTACGGTTTTTTGACGGCTTTCCACAAGGAAGAGGGAAACTGCTCATCTGTGGAGTATGATACCACATTGCCGAATGTTGTCAACAGGGGGCGTTTTGGCGGTACTCCGGCAGGGTGTCACTTTAACAGTTCATACTCGAACAGTTTCTTAACGATATATTTTGCGTAATACGCTTTTAACAACGCTTTCAATACCTGTATATCGTTGTGAATGTCAGGATGCAGGTATTCTTTATCCGCGTTCAGTATATTGATTTCCTGTATGATTTGATATAGACCGTAAGTGAAATGCGGATTGTACTCCGAAGTGTTTTTGGCTTTGTCAAGCAACTGATTCCAAGCGTCTAATATATGTTTTTCGTCTGGATTGAGCGTGTGCGCCGCCAACTCTTTGCTTGCGGCTGTGTCTTTATCGAAACATAATTCATTGCGGTAAAACCTGCCGTCGCTGCCGTCAAAGGATAAACAATGATTCCGTTGGCTCAAACACGTCCAAAAGAAGCAGCGGAACAGAAAGTCCTTGTCCTTCGTGTAAGCATCTCCTTTGTCAGCCGTTGTGAAAAAAACGTCCCGCTCGTACCACTTTTCTTGGCAGAAACATTTTGCACAAAACAGCGGCAGTTTTTCGATGTAATTGTCGGCGCGGAGATAAAAACCTCTGATGTTGTACCGGGTTGACCGAAGTAGAAATATATCCTGCGGTGAAATGGAAAATCCTTTCGGCACAAGATATGCCAAAATGTTTTTATTCCAATAGGACTTGCCGTCGCACTTCCGTCCGGTTGTTTGGCAGCCGTTGTTTTCGCAATACACAGACGTTTCTATGTCATCGGAAAATACCCGCTTGTCAAAAAGAATGGTGAACGGTTCGGATACTTTTTTGATAACAGTATCAATATTTATATCGACAAGTTTGCCGTCTTCTATGTCTAATGTTTTTAATGCGAATTCGGTTTGTGTTTGTTTTCGGTTTGTCCAATCCCAGCGGATGCACGAAATTGTTGACGGTGAAGCGTGAAAGTGCTTCCGGTTAAAAGCAAAGCCGCCTCTGAATTTTGCGTTGATGATGCCCAGCGACTTGAAATACTTCACCGGCGAAAAGAGAATAAACGAATCACCTTTTTGACGCAGGAAATACTTCATTCCCGACCAGATAAAACGGTTGGAAAGGTCTTTTACTGTAGAAACATTCGTGTTGTCAAAAGTTGAGGTTTCCTCTAACATCGCTTGATAGACAAACGTGCTTTCCTCCATTTTCAGAGGGTCGCCATTGCGGCGGTCGTTGCCTGCGATATCATTGCGGAACGGCGGATTCTCAAACAATATCACGGTGCATTTTGGATTGTCAACATACGGTCTCATTACGGGATGCAAGCCGCCTTTCCAATTCAGTGCATTGCTGCCCTTGACTTTACCGATGGGTTCGTAATCGTCGTCGGTAGTCGGAGGAATGATTTCACGAACTCTATCGCCGTAATGTTCCCGAAGCACCATGTATTCGTAATACTCGTAAGTGTTGAGGATACAATGCGATAACTCTTCGTCAGACATTGCTTCCTGCAAGTTCCCGCTGCCAGCACAGCGGTCGATAATCACGTAATCGTTGCCTTCGGGAACTTCTTTGATTGCTTCACGGACTAATTCTAACGCCTTCTGTGCATAGAGCGGCGGAGTGTAAAACGCCCCTAATTCTTTCTGGGAAAGTTTATCGTTTAACTTGTCAAGAATGTATTTGAATTTCTTGTTGCCGGTTTCGAGATACGGAATGATGTAGTCCGCCAGCACAACCGGTTCCCGCAATTCGCCGGACGTGTTGAATAAGTCATCGCTTTCGTAAAGAAAATCCTCTTTTTTCGCTTTCGGATTGAAACGATAGAATGTTTGCGCCCAGCCGACAACGCAGTGTTCGTCAATGGCAATTTTCAACCATTGCGGTTTGTCTTTGTGAAACAGTTGATTCAGTCGGGCAATACCTTCGGACTTTGAATAATTGATTGTTTCGTATTGCGTTACTTGTTTCTTCCAACTTTTTGTATTGCGGGAAGCGGAATCGTGATACAACTTGTGAACATCGTGAAAGTATTTTTCGCTTTTGATGAGATAGACGGTTTTGATGCTGGGAAAGACAAGCAATATATTTGCCGGTACTGGAATACCGCGAACACGAAAAGAGGAAAGATATTTAACGGCTTGAAACAGGGCGGCGTTAATCGTTGTGCGGTTGCTCTTTTTGAATTCGAGCAGGCAGCCGTTATGATAGCCATCGCAATTATGTTGAACGGCTTCGGTCGGCAGGTTGAATTGTTCGTAAAACAATTCTTGAGCAGTTTTTTCGGAAGGCAGCGGAGGCATTTGTCAGTGTATTGTTGCGAACGCAGACGTGTACTAAAGGGAAAATATTACAGCAGGTATTCTATCAGTTTTCGGAAAGGGATGCAAGACGGTGTTGCTTGCGCAACGCCGCTCTGATTGAATCAAAACAACATTTAGTCGGAAAGCAACGCTCAATATCGTATTCTTACCTCCACGCTAATTCCCGCTAAACACTTTCCATACCGCCTCCGCGAACAAGATAATTCCAACGGCGGCGGCACCAGCGGACATCACCAGCACTGCCGCACTCGCAACATTCAACGCCCTGCGGATATGCGGATTATAAGAAGTCGCAGCCGCGCGGGCTAATAACTCTATCGAAGTATTAAACATCTCTGCCGTTATTACCGCCGCTATACACAAGAACAAAATCGACCAGCGGACAGTATCGAAATTGCCGAGCAGCAATGCCGCTATAATCACCGCTGCCGCCATTGGAAGATGAACATAAAAACTCGACTGCCCGCAAACTGCTTCGCCGAAGCCGGAAAAACTATCGGCAAATTTCTGTTTCCACGTTTTCCTCTTCGGACGGCGAAGATGCTTATGTTTCATTGTTCCTGCCCATCAGAATTATTCCGCAATGCTTTCAAGTCCTGCGTTGTTTTCATTGCGCAGAATTTAGGTCCGCACATGGTACAATAGTGATTGCAATCTTGATTTTCACCGGCAGGCAGTTCCCCGCTCACACTTCGGGAATCGTTATAGTATTGTCTCGCTCTTTCGGGGTCAAGCGACAGCGCAAATTGTTTTTCCCAATCGAAAGCGAATCTTGCCCGCGATAATTCATCGTCCCGCTCTCTGCAATGCGGACGTTTCAATGCAACATCCGCTGCGTGAGCCGCAATCTTGTAAGCAATAACTCCCTGCCGGACATCTTCCAGGTTCGGCAGTCCCAGATGCTCTTTCGGCGTGACATAACACAACATTGCCGCCCCGTAAAAGGCAGCAAGTGTTGCCCCGATTGCGCTTGTTATGTGGTCGTAGCCGGGAGCAATGTCGCATACAATGGGACCCAAAACGTAAAACGGTGCGCCGAAACATTCTTCCTGCTGCCGCTTGATATTCATTTCGATTTGGTCAAGCGGAACGTGACCGGGTCCTTCAATCATCACTTGACAGCCGAGTTCCCAAGCCCGTTGAGCGAGTTTTCCCATCACGGAGAGTTCGCCGAATTGCGCCGCATCGGAAGCATCGTGCAGACAACCCGGGCGCAGTCCGTCTCCGATGCTCCATGTCACATCATATTGCCGCATGATTTCGCAGAGTTCGTCAAAATGTGTGTAAAACGGATTTTCCTGTTTGTGGGCGACCATCCATTTTGCCGTTAGAGACCCGCCGCGGGAAACGATGCCTGCCAAGCGGCTGTCGGTAAGCGGAATGTGTTCCCGCAGCAAACCGGCGTGAATCGTCATGTAATCAACCCCCTGCTCCGCTTGATGTTCAACGGCATCGAGAAAATGCTGCGGAGTCATATCGAGAATGTCGTCCAGTTCTTCGCAAACCTGATAGAGCGGCACGGTTCCGACCGGCACGGAGACGGCATCGATAATCCGCTGGCGCAGCGTGTCGATTTCCGCACCGGTAGATAAGTCCATGACGGTATCTGCTCCATATTGGACGGCATATAATACTTTGGCGATTTCGCATTTGGAATCGCTAGACAGTGCCGAGTTTCCGAGATTGGCATTGATTTTCGTCCGCAAAGCCCGCCCGATGCCGATGGGCTGCAGTGATTTCGCAAGATGTTTTTTATTGGCAGGAATAACAAGACGACCGGCAGCGGTTTCTTGCCGAATGAATTCCGGTTCGAGGAATTCCGCTTCGGCAACTGCCAGCATTTCGGGGGTAATGTTTCCTTTTTTCGCTTCGGTATATTGAGTCATTTCATGTATTATATCAGAGTCCGAAGTGTTAAGCAAGAGTATGAAATCGCCTAACCGCGTCACCTTCAAAGTCGAATTTGGTTAACATATTCGATTTTTCTTCGTAAAGATATTTAGATTAACTCTAAAAAATCCAATTTTTACGGAGGCATCAATGATTTCCTTGTCCGGTGTTTCCAAAGTATTTCAGAAACTCACCGATACACGCCGCAAACACGGTGTCCGCCGTCCCTTCCACTTCGTTTGCTGTGTCGCCTTCTCGGTCTCCTCGTCCACATTACCGAGACCGTCCGCTGCACGCCAAGAACGATGCTAAAAAACTCGGATTCAAATGACTTTGAAGGTGACGTGGGCGGATGTCAACGCAAGAGACAATTACGGCAGGGCAGCGTTGCATGCCGCCGCCTTCAGTGATGCCGATGTCGAGATTTTGGAGTACCTTGTTTCGATGGGTACCGCCTACACTTGCGGCTCTTTTAAGCAA
>WRCR01000101.1 GCA_009783865.1 Planctomycetaceae bacterium
ATACGCGATATCATTTCCGAATAACGGCAAAAGCGGTCGGCTTTGAGGACTCCACTGCGTCGCTGGTAGTTGGAGAGACGACTCTTGCAAACAAACTTGCCCGACCGGTGCTTGAAGTTGATATGGAAGCCACTACCAATAAAAGCGTCACGCTGGCTTGGGAAGCGGTTCGCGGCGCAACGTATTACACACTCGAATGGAAGTTATCCAGCGATAACAGTCAGAATCCGACGTGGTACAAAATCGAAAATGTTACCGGTGCTTCCTACACGGTTGGTTTATTGGAAACGTTGTCAGCGAATACGCGGTATCATTTCCGAATAACTGCACATGCGGACGGCTTTGAGGACTCCCAAGCGTCGCTGGTAGTTGGAGAAACGACGAAGTTAAATCTTGTTTAACGCAGCGGTTTGTTTAGCGGGCGGTTCTGACCAACCTCTTACTTTGAAGAGGAAGAAAAAGCGGAGGCGGAAACACTTATTCCGCTGACGCAACTTCACGCCGGAGTTCGGGTGAAAATTCCTGCCGTTCTGACGAAAGACCAGATAGGACGATTTGCAAAGATTCTTGCCGACACACCGAAGTATCTTGTCGAGCGTCTCGGTCTCAACGAAAAGCAGGATGATTGCGGTTGAATTATTTTTAACCGCAATGAAAGCACTCTTGACAAAATCCGGCGAAGGATGTAGATTATCAGTATGAATTGACTTTGACTTCGGAAGGAACAGGAGCAAAAAATGCTGCTTCAAAATCACTACGAAAGAGCGTTTGAAACATTTCTGCGGGAACAGAAAATTCCATATCTTGCTGTGATGGAACGCCATCGAAATAAGACGGACGACGGCAAGTCCATTAAAAATTTGGACTTCGTGATTTCCCGTTCCGGCGAGACCTCCTACCTGATTGACGTGAAAGGAAGAAAATTCTCCCCGAAAGGATATTGGCGGTCATGGTCAACGCACGACGATTTGCTCGGTTTGAAAGAATGGGAAACTATCTTCGGCGAAAACTTCTGCGGACTGTTCGTCTTTGCTTACCAAATCTGCGGGAATAAGTCGCCGCTGCCGCCGGAAGATTTGTTCGAATACAAGAACAATCTTTACGGCTTCATTGGAATTTCTTACCGTGATTATCTTTCCGAAGTTAAACTTCTTTCGCCGCGCTGGCAGACATTTTCGCTGCCGTCGGACAAGTTCAGAAAGTTGGCTAGACCGTTCCTCGACTTTGTACGGTAAGGGTTTCACTTCTCCGAAACGCTCACACTGACAGTTCCCGTATTGTCTCCTAACTCTGACGGCACATCATTTATCCGAAAAAATAACACGCCGGTTTCCGGTGCTTCCCATTCGGTATTCAATCCAACTGACAGCGGACAGTGAAAGCCGATGCCGGTTTGTTCCTCATCTTGTAACTCTATGTTCGGTACAACTGCCGCAAGTAATCTGCCGAGCGGTTCGCCGTTATAATACTTCACCGTTATTCCATTCGGTTCCGACAGCCACGGCTTCGGTTCATTGCCGAGTTGAAACCGTCCCGTCGCCGAAATGGAATAAGTTCTTCCTTTTTTCAGTATCAGTCCGCTTGATTGCCAGCCGCAATTTGTTTTAACGGTTATCACTTTGCTTTTGGAACGCAGCGGCAATTCATTCTGCGGATAATCAATTTTCGTCCGTCCGAAGTCATAGCCGTAGCAGATATTCCGCTGAAAATCCAGCCAATCATTCGCCAAATTTATCTCCGCCGCGTGTTCCGAATTATGTTTGCGGACTAATTCAAAAAACCGCTGATTCGTTTGAATGAAATTCTCCGACAGATAATATGACGTTTGCCGAAACGCTTCCCTATACGAAGTATGATTAGTACAAAAGGCGGCAAACGCCCAACTCCAAGCGTAGGATTCGTTTTCGTTATAATCCTCTGCCGTTAAGTTAAACATATCCTCAAGCGGCATAAACAGCGGCTCTTTTTGCTGTGTTTCTTTTCTTATGGATTGCATACCGATGTCTTGCCGGACATATTCGATGCGTCCCCAACGGGGAAAGTCCGCCGGTGTCTTTGGAACAACACCGAGCGTCAATTTTCCGTTTTCCCAGCGGTGCGTGGAAAGCAACTCTGCCGTTCCTTCCCGATACCACGGCGGTCCCCAATGTCCGAAAGCATAACCCATCAAGGCGTGAACACATTCATGCAGAAATAGATGCCGCTGATAGTACGGATTCGCCTGACTGCGCAGCCAGATTCGGCTGCGCAGCGCATAACCGTTTTTCAATTTCGGTACCTGCGCAACTGCTCCGCTCGATTTGAATTTATCGAAATCGCCGATGAGAAAACATTCAATGTGAAAGTCCGTGTAATTCTTTTCGTCCAAGCCGAAAAACCGGCAGCATTGCGGAACGAATTGTGCAAACACTTCAAGCAGTTCATCAACGTCTTTTCGGTTCGGCAAGTCGGTATAGAGTGTGATTTGTTTTTCCTGAATTTTTCGGATACCGTTTTGCGACAGAGAGGTTTCGTCAAGCGGTACTTCTTTCTGCCAGCGGGAACGGATTTGTTTGCCGATTGCTTCCGCTTTTGTGATAGCGGATGACGAGTCATTGTCCGCTATGAAATCCCCTGCATTACTGCATAGCGGCAAAAAGAAAAACAGAACGGAGAGAAATAGGAATTTTCTGAATAGCATCGTGTTAAATTTCCTACCCTTGCAGCATGAAGTGCGAAACAGTTAAATACTTTTGGATTATAACCGATAAAAACAGATAATGGAATAAAAGAATACTGTCTGACCAGCGAGAATTGGATGCGCTGCGCGAATTACAAAGGCAGCAGTTGCTTCCTAACGACGGCTTGCGTTCACTATGCCGGTTTGCCTGATGACTGCAAAGAACTAACCGGAATGAGAAATTTTCGGGACGATTATTTGCTTTCATTGCCCAACGGTCAAGCGATGTATGACGAATACTATCGGCTTGCTCCTGCGATTGTCGAAGCGATTGAACAAAGCGATGAACGAACCGGCATCTTGGCAGATATTTTGTCGAGTGTCCGTCAATGCGTACATTTTTCCGAAAATGGAAACAACGAAGCGGCATTGGACGTTTATACGGCAATGTTTGACGATTTGAAAAATCGATTCGCGCCGCAAAGTTGATTGAACGTTCTTCACGAGCGGGAAACTGCGTTTCCCGCTTTTACGAAAAAACGTCTCTCGGTAAAGCGGAAATCACAGATTTCCGCTCGTTGTGCCGCTCGCCGCTCAAACTGGCACTTTTTGCTCTTGCCAAGTTTAGCGGGCGTGCTACCATGTCCGCCGGTTGTACTCCGCAGCCCTTCGGCTTGCGGCTATTATTACTCGCAACTCACCACTCGTCACTCAAAGTTAAGATAGGTAAAACAACGTTAAAATAGGTAGTCACCATGTGCAAAATGATACAATTTACAGAAGTATTTTGTTTTCAAGCAGTTACGTCAATAAATTTTTTCGATTTAGGGCTTGATGTTAGGTGGTTTGTCAACCGGAGTACCGCTAAATAGGCGGGAAGTTATCATTACTCCCGCCAAATCTACACACCCATACATGTAATCAGGTATTCCTACCGGTTTTCCTTATCGAAGGCACCGTCAAAGGCGACATCGCTCGGCGAGAAGTTAATTTTCTTGACATACGCACAGGATTCTGCTGCGCCGAATTCCCGTTCCATTCCCATGTCTTCCCATTCAACGGAAAGCGGACCGGTATAGCCGATGTGATTCAAGGCACGAATGATTTCCTCGAAGTTCACGCCGCCGTGTCCGAGTGAACGGAAGTCCCAGCCGCGCCGGTAATCGCCGAAATTCAAGTGCGAACTCAATATGCCGGTTCTGCCGTTCAGCGTTACAATCGCATCCTTCATGTGGACATGATAAATCCGGTCTTTGAATCGGTAAATGAATTCAACGGGGTCCATTCCCTGCCACAGAAGATGCGACGGGTCGAAGTTGAAACCGAATTCCGGTCTCCATTTCAATGCATCGAGTGCAACTTCGGTGCTGTAATAGTCGAAAGCGATTTCCGTCGGATGAACTTCGAGAGCAAATTTTACGCCGCATTCGCCGAAGACATCGAGAATCGGATTCCAGCGTTCAGCGAGGAGTTTATAGCCGTCGTCAATCCAACTTTGCGGAACGCTTGGGAAGGAATACAGATAGGGCCATATACTTGAACCGGTGAAGCCGGTGACAACACCGCAACCCATCTTTTGAGCGGCGCGGGCAACGTTTTTCATTTCGTCGGCAGCGCGTTTGCTGACACCGTCGGGATTACCGTCTCCCCAGACCTCTTCGGGACAAAATCCGCGATAGCGTTCATCGACTTTGTCTAAAACGCATTGTCCGACCAAGTGTGCTTGCAAAGCCCAGCAGCCGAGACCGGCATTGTTTAAAATTTCCCGGCGTTGAGTGCAATAATCGCTTTCGGTTACTGCACGTTTGACTTCAAACAGTTCGCCCCAAGTTGCGAGTTCGACACCGTCGAAGCCGAAGGACTTTGCTTTGGGGGCGAGTTGAGCGAGAGTTAAGTCAGCCCACTGACCGGTAGTGAGTGTAACGGGACGAGCCATAAATTTTTCTCCTGATAAAATGGAAAGTGAAATGGAAAAATTAACGCAGTGATTTTATTACAAAAAATTGGGAAATGCAATAGACGAGAGAAGCCAGAGCCGGAGTACCGGCTAAATAATCTAATGCACATATTTCGGCGGGTCGCCTTTCATTACCGCCAAAGCGTTCTCGGCTGCACGCTGCTCCGCTATCTTTTTCGTCGCTCCCCATGCCGAAGGAAAACTTTCGCCGCCGATTTTCACTCCAACGTGGAAACTGCGAAGATGGTCGGGACCCGTCGTCTCAATTATCTTGTACTCCGGCACCTTTCCAAGTTTCCGATGCACATAATCCTGCAACAGCGATTTGAAATTGTCGGCATCATTATCAACCAGCATTTTTTCAATTTCGCCGCGAAAGATACGCAAAATAAACTTGCGGGCTTTCTCCAAGCCGCCGTCCAAATACAACGCCGCTATGAACGCTTCCATCGTATTTGCAAGAACCGAACCGGGAATCTTTCCGAGACGACTCATCCCGCGTCCGAGAATCAAACATTCTCTCAAACCGATTTCTTCCGCTAAACGGTGACAAGTTGTCCTGCTGACAACGGACGACTTAATCTTCGTCATAGCCCCTTCCTGTATGTCAGGATAGGTTCGATAAAGATGGTCGCAAATGATATAACCGAGAACGCTGTCGCCGAGAAACTCCATCCGCTCATTGGATTCGTTTGGATGCACCGCTCCCGATGAATGAGTCAATGCGTGCCGCAGCAGTTCGGTATTGCGGAAATCAACGCCGAGTTTTTTCTGACAATTCGTTAAAAATTCTTCGAGTTCCATTTTACCTGTTCTGTACTTCTTTTTCCATTTGTCCGTCTTTGAGCCAAATTATCCTTTTCGCTCTCGCGCCGACATTGCTTTCATGTGTTACCAAAATAATCGTTCTTCCTTCGCCGTTGAGCCGGTCTAACAAAACGAGAATTTCCTCCGTCGTAACGGAGTCAAGGTTGCCGGTAGGTTCATCTGCGAGAATGAAATACGGGTCGTTCACTAAACTTCGTGCAATCGCAACCCGCTGCTGTTGTCCGCCGGAAAGTTGCGTCGGACGATGTCCCAGGCGGTCTTGTAATCCGACCATTTCGGCTAATTCGATGCAGCGTTGCCGGGACTTTCGTGAAACCGTTCCCTGATAAAACAGCGGCACTTCGATATTTTCCAAGACCGTTAACTGCTGTATCAGATTGTAGGATTGAAAAACGAAACCGATGCGCGAAGCACGAATACTGGACAAGCGATAATCGTTCAATGTTGTTACATCATCGTCACCGAGAAAGATAGTGCCGGAGGTAGGTTTGTCAAGACAGCCGAGCAGATTGAGCATCGTACTTTTTCCGCTGCCGGACGCGCCCATGATGGCGACGTAATCGCCTTCGGGAATTTCAAAACTCACGCCCCGCAATGCCCGGACGGTTTCGCCTTTGAGCGCGTATTCTTTTTTGACATCTTGTAATCTTGCCGCTAAACGCATATTGATCTCATTTTATAACCGAAAAAAACTATTATCGTCATATAGCGTACAGAATTTTTGGGGGTTTTCAAGAGCAGTATTATTTAGCCGGTACTCCGACTCTACCTTTCTTGACTTTTCAACGGTGAACGGCAATAATAACCTTCTAATACACGCAACAACAATAACAATGTTCTGCACAATTTTATGGACTACTTTCTCGGCATTGACCTCGGTTCGACTTCTCTGAAAGCGATAGTGTATGACACAGACGGTCATTTAATCGCCCGCGACAGCAGACCGACATTGAAATTTCATCCGACACCGGAAACAACCGTTTGGGACCCCGACCAGATTTGGAACGACACCGCAGCCGCCTGCCGCGATGCCGTATCACAACTTCCTAATTCCTCGCTCATCAAGGGCGTTGCCGTCACCGGTATGGGTATGGACGGCGTTCCAATGGACGAACACGGCAACTGGCTCTATCCGTTCATATCCTGGCACGACACCCGAACACAACCGCAGTTCGAGTGGTGGATTAACAACATCGGTGTCGATAAAACCTTTTCCATCGGCGGCAATCCGGTTTGGGCGATTAACTCGGCACTGCGAATGCTCTGGATTCAAGAACACGAACCGGAAGTATTCAAGCACACATTCAAATGGCTATTAATCGAGGACTTCGTCAACTACAAACTGACCGGTCGTTATGTTTCGGATTACAGCATGGCATCGTGTACTATGCTCTTCGACCAGCGGACGCAAAACTGGTCGGACGAAATGTGTTCGCTTTCCGGTATTCTGAAACGGATATTGCCCGATGTGTTTCCGAGTTCAACCTTCCTCGGCGAAATCACACCGGCAGCGGCGGAGCAAACGGGACTCGCCGCCGGAACACCGATTTATCTCGGCGGTCATGACCATTTAGTCAGCGCAATTCCCAGCGGTGCGTTCCGCGCCGGTGCTGTGATGAACATCACCGGAACGTGGGAGACGGTCAACATGACAACAACGGAGCCGGCAACGAAACCGGCGTTAGGTCATTCCGGCATCACGCTGCAAGCCCACGCGGTGAAGGACAAGTATTCGCTTTGGGGCGGTAATCCGGCGGGTTCTGCCCTCGATTGGTTTCGGCAGGAAGTCGCGTCGTCTGTTCAGGCGGACGGCAGAACGGAAACGCCGGACTGGAATATACTCGTTGACTTGGCGCGCTCAAGCAAATCCGGTGCGGGCGGCGTGATGTTCCTGCCGCATTTGTCTTCGTCGTCTTGTCCGGTAGTTGACCCAAAGGCACTCGGAGCGTTTGCCGGTCTTTCCGGTTTGACGAAACAGGGCGATTTAGTCCGTGCGGTAATTGAGGGACTCGATTTCCAGTTTCTCGACACGGTGCGGACGATGGAAGAACTGACGGGTGAGCAGGCAGTAGAATTTATCGGTGTCGGCGGCGCAATCCGCAACGCGTTTTGGATGCAGAACAAGGCAGACATGGTTGGTCGTCCGTATTGTGTACCGGAAGTCGAAGAGGCAACGGTTCTAGGCGCAGCGATTCTTGCCGGTATCGGTGCCGGTGCATATAGCGATGAGGAAGACGCTTTTACACGGGTTTGTCATTCAAAGTTAGTTTATGAACCGGATTTGACACTAACGGCGTTTTATGCGGAGCGGTTCGAGATATACCGGGAACTATTTCGGGCGGTTTCTCCGGTGCATCATCGGTTAGGCGGATAGTTTAGCGGGCGGTTCAACGAACCGCTGGCAGAGTAGTTTTCCCCTTGCCAATACCTCAGAATATCTTATAATATATTCCTACGTTGCGTGCTTTTCCAATTAAGGATTCAACAATGAGACGTTTTCCTTTTTCGCGTTCCCAATGGAATATATGTGCTAACTATACCGTCTTAACGGTTTTGGCGTTATGTTGTATCGCCCTGAACGGCTGCGGTTCCAAAGCCGGCGGAGCAGCCGGTCCAATGGGCGGTCCCGGAGGCGGTCCGGCACCGCTCACCGTTGTTGTCACCGACGAAGTTCAGCAGCGCGATATTCAACTTTACATATACGTCCCCGGACAAACCGTGCCGTACAAGTATGTTGACATCACCGCCCGTGTTTCCGGCTATCTGGAAAAACTGTACTTCCAAAACGGCTCCATCGTTAAAGAAGGCGATAAACTCGCGCTCATCGAACAGGACCAATATGAAATTGCGTTAAAAGTGGCGCAAGCGGAACTCGACAGCGCAAAAGCAAAAGAAGCACTCGCAAAGGCAAACCTTGAGCGGTCAAAACAACTGATTGATTCGCGGGCTATGTCTCCCGAAGAATACAACCAGAGACAGGCGGAATTCGACATGGCAAGAGCAGCAACCGCAAGAGCGGAAGCCGCCATCGAACAAGCCAAATTGAATTTGCGATACACAATAATAACCGCTCCAATCCCCGGAAAGACAACGAAGAACCTTGTAGACATCGGCAACTTCGTTAGTCCCGGCAATAGAATAACCGCTACCGGTGCTTCAGGGGAAGCGACTCCGTCCGATAAACTCCTGTCGATTGCGCAAATGGACCCGATGTATGTTGACTTTCAAATCAGCGATAAACAGTTTGCCGACATCAAAGAACGAATGGGATACCGGCAATCCTTTGACGAAGAGATGAGAAAACTCAATGCGGAAAACGTTCCGGCAGCCGCCGCCGAAGAAAAGAAAGAGGAAGAAAAACCGGAAGATGTGAAAAAGGATGCAGCCGCCATGCTGCCGTCCTTGAATAATAATACCGCCGGTGACGGCGACCGCAGAATAGATATTTCGCTCACTACCGGCGTTGATGTTCTTTCGGCGGACTATCCGGTGCGGGGAAGAGTTGTTTATCTTGCCGACAACCGCATCACTTATGCAACGGGCGGAATAACACTGCGGGGTGAAGTTCGCAATCCGCGCCTCAATGTGAACGGAAACGAGGACTATATGATTTACCCCGGTCAGATTTGCCGCGTGAGAATTCCATACGAAAAAGTAAGGGATGCCGTGCTGGTGAGTGAAAGTGCTATCTTAACGGACTTGGACACGAAGTATGTTCTCGTAATAGTGAAGGAAATGTACACGCCGAAAGACCAATTCGGAAAACCAAAGATTGACCCAAAAACCGATGAACCGGTACCAGCAACGGAACAGTATGTTATCCACCGCCGCACTATTAAAACGGGTCCGTTGCTTGATACGCAGGAGCGGATAGTCAAAGAGGGTCTGGAGAAAGGCGAAACCTACATCGTAAAAGGTGTTCAACGGGCAAGAATCGGAACGCCGGTAAATCCGGTTAAACTGGCGGATTTTGAAGAGCAGCGTGTCAAGATAGACAGTAAATAATTTCAGGTGCAAGACGAATGATTTCTCACTTTTTTATAGACCGTCCGATATTTGCCTGCGTGGTATGTCTCATTATATTTCTCTTCGGCATCGTTGCGATACCGCAACTTGCGATAGAGCAGTTTCCCGAAATAACGCCGCCGACAATTTCGATTAGCGCAATGTATCCGGGCGCAAGCGCGGAAGATGTCGCCAATGCGGTTGCTATTCCGATTGAGCAGGCACTCAACGGTGTCGATAACATGCTTTACATGGATACTTCCTGTACTTCGGACGGCATGATGAGCATCACCGTTTCGTTTGCGGTGGGAACTAACCCGGATATTGCAAACGTGCTTGTGCAGAACAAGGTCAAACAGGCAGAGCCGCTGCTGCCGGAGGAAGTCCGCCGGCTCGGTGTTTCCGTCAATAAGCGTTCAACGGGCTTTGTCTGTTTTTTCACAGTATTTGAAAGAACACCGGAGAGTGCGCATTTTCACGATGCCGATGCTGAAGATAAAGGGTCTCATTTTGCAGAGTTATTAGAAAAATTCCAAAAATTCTTCGGCAAAAAAGAAAAGAAAAAAGCAGGCATCAATCCAGAGGGCGCGCTTGAAAAAACGCTGGATGATGCCGAAGCACTCGCAGCCGCAAAGAACACAAAGAGCGGACCTTATCTCTGCAACTATGCATCGCTTTACCTTAAAGACCGTCTTGCCCGTGTGAAAGGTGTCGGCGAAGTCATGATGTTCGACCGCCGCGACTTTTCAATGCGGGTCTGGATGGACCCTGACGTGATGGCGGCACGCGGCGTTTCAGTTGCCGAAGTCATGGCGGCAATTCGGGAACAGAACGTGCAGGTTGCTGCCGGACGTATCGGACTTGAACCGATACCCGACGGTGTTCAGATGAACCTTGCCATCGTGACACTTGGTCGTCTTGATGAGGTTTCGCAGTTTGAAAATATGATAATACGCATCGATGAGAACGGAAGTATTCTCCGTCTTAAAGATGTTGCGAAGGTCGAATTGGGTTCAAACTCATACGTTGTTGAAACTCGGTTTAACGGCATGATGTCCACCGGTATCGGTGTTTCACAGCGCAGCGGTGCAAATGCAATGGAAGTTGCCCGATTGGCAAAAGAAGCGATGGAAGCGCAACGTCCTGCTTTGCTGCGGAGCGGCTTGGATTACGCCGTCAGTTTTAATGCAACGGACTTTATCTCCGCAACCGTCTATGAATTTGTAGAAACGCTGCTGCTTTGTATTTTGTTTGTCGTCGGTACAGTGTACATATTCTTGCAGGACTGGCGGGCTGCGTTAATTCCAACACTTACGATTCCCGTCTCGAT
>WRCR01000102.1 GCA_009783865.1 Planctomycetaceae bacterium
GTACAGTTATAATTTTTGTTGGGCGGTACGGACATTGCGGCGACCGGATGGTAGAAGGGAGCGTGCAGTCCCGCAATGGCTGCAGGGCTAGCGGATCACCTCTGGACTATAAGAGAATGGCTAAAAATGCCCGTCTGTAAATTGGAGTAGACCACAAGGAGAAATTGGTGTGGCCTGATGGAATTCTCTTTCGTCATTCCCGCTAAGGCGGGAATCTAGACGTAAAGTGTTCATGTCCATTCTCTGGCACCCCCGCCTTCGCGGGGGGTGACGGAAAATTTGTCCGCACCAAACCCAAAAACGCTCTAGTGGTGAGTAGCGGGCGGCGAGTTGCGAGAACGACCCGCAAGTTCCGCTGCGCTACGATTGCAGTACTGTTCATTTCACGCTCTCAAGGTACTGAACAACTGCCGTATATTTGCGCTCTCTTGCAACATCAAGCGGTGTCTTGCCGTTTCCCATTTTTGCATTTACGTCAGCACCTTGGGAAACAAGGTATTTTGCGGTATCTACATATCTGACGACATGCAGCGGTGTGTACCCCATGTTGGTTTTTGCATGTACATCCGCACCTTGGGAAACGAGATATTTCACGATTTCCAATCGGGATTTTCCGCCAATTCCCGAATAGTTTGCTGCGGTACACTTACCGCATCTCCCGATTCGAGAGTCCAAATTCGGGGAATGTTGTCATTGCCGCCGGAAGTAAGAACTTTTTTTCCGTCCGGCGAAAAGACAACAGTTCTGCCCGCCATTCTACCCGAGTTTGTACTCACCGCCCAATTTCGTAATACCTTCCCCGACTCGGCATCCCAAATTCGGACGGTGCAGTCAAAACTTTCTGCGACGATTTTCTTTCCGTCCGGCGAAAAAGCAATAGTCCCTGCTGCGACTGAGTGCCCTTCTAAAGTCCGCAGTATTTCTCCCGTCGCGGCATCCCAAATTTGGACAGAGCCGCCTATCCCCGTAACCACTGTTTTTCCATCCGGCGAAAATACGGCTCTAAAACTTGAGTGAGGTTTTCCATCCAGTGTATGCAACACTTTTCCCGACTCAACATCCCATATTCGGGCGGTTTGGTCGGCACTCGCCGTAACAATCCTCTTTCCATCCGGCGAAAAGGCAACAGACCATATTGCATTTGCATGCCCTTCTAATGTTCGCAGCGTTTTTCCCGACTCGGCATCCCAAATGCGGACGGTCTTATCACGGCTCGCCGTAACAATCTTCTTTCCATCCGGAGAAAAAGTTGCAGAACAGACCTCTCCTATGTGTCCTTTTAGGTCTATGAACGGTACCTCGTTTGCCCGTACATATATGGTGCAAAGGAGCGCAAAAGCAACAACTAGGGGAGCGGGGTTTTTCATGGCAATTCCTTGGTTAATATGTTCACGCGGCACAGCGTCAGCCGCTGTTTCTATTGTGTGGATAGTGTAATATCTTTTGCGCTGAATGCAATACCCGTGAAAATTTTCTGTGCGCAATAAAGAGGCGGGGGCTTCAGCCCCCCGCAGAATCCCTACCCCAAAATCTGTTTCAAACCCTCTTCCGGTGTTGCTATCGGGGCAATCGAAATTTCTCAACGAGTACCTTCAAAACATTAGACGAAATAAACGCCGAAAGCGAAGGAACTCGGCATTGACGGAGTATTGTTAAATACCGCCGCTGCCAATGCGAAAGCCCCTGTTTCGATGGCAAAGGCAATGCGTCTTGCCTGTGAAGCCGGTCGGCTGTCGTATCTATCCGGCAGGATACCGAAAAAACGTTATGCAACGGCGAGCAGTCCAGATGAAGGACGGTTCAACGGCGGCTCGTAGAACCGCCTGCAACGAAACCCGCTGTGTTAATAAGGCACGCCATCTACAAGCGGAACACAACTCAATAAACGAGAACGCCCCAGCAGCCGAATTTCAACGTTTCGCCTTGCTTCATCTGTTTTTGGTAGAGCGTTGCAATATTACCCGTATAATCGCCGAACAACAAAACTTCCGGAGCGGCGACCTTCTCGAAGCCGTTTTTGAGCAGATAATCGACGATATTGTCCTTGTTCCGATTCGGTAACGGCGTGTAGACATAGACGACACCGGGCGTTTTACACGTAACTGTGTCGGTGTTGCGGATGCTCTTGCTGCGGATGAACTTCTTACCGTCCAGCGCGGGAAGATAGTCCTTCAACAGGTAATTATCCCGGTCACCGAACAGTTTGACACCTTTCTTGAACGTGTCGACTTCTGCGTTTTGCAAATCAAATGCCGGAGTGCCGCCCTTCAACAACGGTTTGCCGTCTTGATTCTGATTCGGCGTAAATATCAGCGGATTCCGCGGCGGAGTAATTGCCGTGGATTTATTGACCAATAACTGCAATGCCGCATCTTTTGATACTATCTTACCGGCAAGAACATCTTCTTCCGTAATTCTTGCAAGCAGAATTTCTTTGTCGCTGTACCTGTTGTAATCATAGATAATATAAATTATGCCGTCCGGCGTTTGGTCTCCGTCAGGATAAGAAACACCGGTGCGTTCGTCGAGCATTAAACCGCCCTTCCATGTTTTTCCGTCGTCGTCCGAAATGTATGCCTGTAAATGACTTCGCTTCGGCGTCTTTTCGTCCATAGCACCGTGTTTGACGAAAATCAGATTGCCGGACTTCAATCGCCGCACAAAAAATCTGGATGAAGTATGCGGATAAGCGGGCTTCGCTTCCGACCATGTTTTGCCGCCGTCCGTTGAAACGGAATCGGACATTCCATTTTTCGTCCGCTGTAAAAGCCAAAACGAACCGTCTTTCTTTTCAATGATGTTATGTTCGTCAAAGAGGGCGTATTCCCGCGGAACAGTCGAAAGTCCGATTGATTTCCACGTTTTTCCTTTGTCTTCGGAAACTACGAAGTGCGCACCGGGCTGCAAAGTTCTGTCGGGATGGTCAGGCAGGATATTCCAAACGGAGGCGGGAAGAATGTAGCGTCCCTTAGAATCAACAATCGGTTTGCACATCATGATACCGTCGCAGGCACGCTTCGGTTCTGACCATTGCGGGTTTTCATCATTTCCGTTTGAGGTTTTGATATACCACGTGCCGGAGCGTCCGTCCCAGAAGGTATTGCTCTGCGCCCAAAAGAGATAGACATTTCCATCGGGGTCTGTCCACATTGACGGGTCGTAGCACCGAACCGGTCCCGGTACATCGATGGCGAGCAACGGTTTCGTCCAGGTCTTTCCTTTGTCATTGCTTGAAACGAGAAGTACGTAATTTTCGTTGCCTTCGGTAGTTCCGCCGGTGTACCAGCAAGCCCAGAGCCGACCGTTGGGGGCAAGTGTCATACTGGGAATGCCCTGCCAAAGGCGTTTGTCATCACCCCATTCTTCGGGAATGGGTTTCAGAACGACGGGCGGCAACAGCGAATCGGCGGTATCCTGCGCAGGAACAAATTTCTGCGCCGAAAAGAGAATCAAAAACAGAAGCGGAAGCAATAAGCGTTTCATAAATTACCTTGAGTATTAGAGGGAAAAGGGAAAATTAAAATGAACCGAATTTATTTAATTTTAGTGTTCTTTTCCGAAAAAAACAGGTATAATGGCTTTGCGGACGCTAAACTTCCGTAATTCCCCCTGTTGTTTTGTAAAAAATTTTCGATAAATTTTTACTTATTACCTTGCAATAACCGATAATGTGATTACACTGTATAAGATATGAAATTGTTTTCCCGTTTTTAACACCACATCTTTTGAATTTCGGGTATGTTCGTGAAACGTGCAGTAATTAGTGATATCCACAGCAATTTAGAAGCGTTTGAAGCCGTCCTTAAGGACATTGAGTCCCAAGGCATTACGGAGATATTTTGTTTGGGCGACCTCGTCGGCTACGGTCCCAATCCGGTAGAATGTATCGACATCATGAGAAAATTAAACGGAGTTTGTCTTCTCGGTAATCACGACCAGGCATCCCTGTTTGACCCGGAAGGATTCAATACCAGCGCAGAGCAGGCAATTTTTTGGACACGTGCCCAACTGGAAAACCCCCGCTTGGCAAACGCCAATGAACGTTGGGATTTTCTGAACGAACTGCCGAGAATGTTTCGTGACGACGATTTTCTTTTCGTTCACGGTTCGCCCCGCAATCCGCTTAATGAATACGTTTTTCAAGACGATATTTACAATGATAGGAAGATGGAACGCCTCTTCGCATTGATTCCTCTGTGTTGTTTTCAGGGACATACCCATGTTCCGGGAATCTTTACAGAAGACCGCGAGTTTTACAGACCGGACAACTTGACAAACGGCAGGTACACACTCGGAAATTCCAAGATAATGGTTAATGTCGGTTCTGTCGGGCAGCCGCGGGACGGAGACAACAAGGCGTGTTATGTCGTGATTGAAGACAGAACGATTTCCTACCGAAGAGTTGCATATCCTTTGGAAAAAACAGTTGAAAAAATCCTCGCCATCGAAAAACTCGACAATTATCTCGGCTTGCGTCTCCGCGACGGAAAATAACTGTGAAAACAAAATAACCGTGAAAACGAAGGATATTATCACCGTTATTGATTCCGGCAGTTCGCTTTATTTCATTGATATTGCCGAACTTCGGCGGCATCGCTATCTGCTTGCGCAATTCGTATATCGGGATTTTGTCGTTCATTATAAACAGACGATTCTCGGACCGGTCTGGTGGGTGGCGCAGCCGTTAATGATGACGGCGGTTTTCGTATTCGTCTTTTCATTTATTGCGAAACTTTCGACTGACCAACTGCCTGCGCCGCTGTTTTACCTTTCCGGCTTGATAATGTGGAATCTCTTCGCACAGAATTTTCAACATATATCAAATATATTTCTGGAGAATAAACATGTCTTTCAAAAAGTATATTTTCCGCGGCTGATACCGCCGATTGCCTGCACTTGCAGTAATATAGTTCGGTTTGTTTTACAGTTTGCCGTTTTCGTGCTGCTGTATCTCATATATTTGATTTGCGGTTATACGATTTGTCCTTCGCCGACGATTTTGCTTTTGCCGCTGCTGTTGATTTATACTGCTGTGTTAAGTTTCGGTTTCGGAATCTTGACGGCGGCATTAACAGTAAAGTACCGCGACTTGGTTTTGACGCTGCCGTTTATTATTCAACTTTGGATGTTTCTTTCAGCGGTGATGCTTCCGCTTTCTGCTGTGCCGGAACGCTGGCAGTTTGTTTTTTCGCTTAATCCGGTTGTACCGGCGGTGGAAACCTTTCGTTTGATGTGTTTCGGCACCGGCGGTGTTTCGCTGCTTCCGCTTTGTGTTGGAATCGTATTCAACGTTCTCGTTTTGTTCTTGGGATTGTTCATGTTTGTCAGAACGGAACGAAATTTTACGGATACGATTTGATTTTGTATAATTGAAAATTGAAACCGCCTGTTGATTTATTCAATTTTTTAATATAAAATGCTGTCTCGTTATATTACTTTATCAGTATCAGCATTTTATAATTATCCAGCGTGACAGAACTCGTTTTAGCGCAAGGGTACACTTTAACCCATCTTACTCTGACAGTATTCCTCGGTTGGGCAATAACATCGCTCTTTTATTGGCGGACATTTACTTCGCTTACCCGCAAACGGTTCATCACAATTCTGTTCCTCCGCTTGCTGGCGATAGCAGTTGTGATAATGCTCCTGTTTCGTCCAATGCTGCAATATACCCACGAACAAACGCAGAAAAAGTCCATCGTCTTTGCAGTCGATACTTCGTCCTCAATGGGTATCTCCGATAGTGCCGGTCCTGCAAATGTTCCAACCAGCGATGGAGAAGAGCAAACCCCAGCCAGAATGGAAATCCGGCTCAATCAAGTGAAAGAAAAAATTACGAATTGGTCGGAAAAACTTAAAAAGGATTTTCTGCTGCATTTAATTGATTTCTCCGACAAAGCCGTCAATCTGCAAGACGTTGCACTCGTTGCCGGTTTGAATGCCAATGGAACTTCAACCTCGCTTTCTTCCGCTATTACCGCCATTCCGGCAGTGATGGACGGTAAGAAAAAAGTACCGACGAAGGAAATCGAAGCGGTGTTCTTATTTTCGGACGGACAGCATAACACTGTCCGCAAACCGGAAGAAGACGCAAAGGTTGCCGGTGTGCCGATTTACGCAATCGGTGTCGGAACCGGATTGAAAAGCAATTCGTCTTTCCGGGACGTTCAAGTATCCGACATTAGAATACCGGAACGCATCACTTTGAAAAACAGAACGCGGATAACCGCCGGTATTGACGCTGTCGGTCTCGAAGGAAGAACGGTAAAAGTGATACTCGAAGAAGATACCTCGATGGCAACCGAACCGCAGCGAAAACAAGAACGAGAACGAGAGCCGCCGACTGCGTCGGCGGATGCACGCCGGAAAATCGGCGAACAGAATCTACTGCTGGATGCTCTTGACGGTGCGCAGGATGTCATGTTTGAATTCAAACCGGAAAAAGTCGGAAGAACGCTTTACATTGTCCGTGTTGAACCGCTTGGAGACGAAGCAATCAAGGAAAACAATGAGCGGCAAACGGCGGCTATGGTAGTTGAACCCGGTATCAGGGTGTTTTACATCGAAGGCACCCAGCGGGCAGAATACGGCGCAATAACGGAACGGTTTTTATCGAAAGACCCCGATTTGGAATTCTGTGCAATGGTGAGGAACCGTTCCAATATGTTCGAGAGACGGACTAACATCGAGGACTTGCAGTTAAAAGGATTGCCGAGCGACCAGGAGACGATTGACTCTTTCGATGTGTTTCTCATCGGCGATATTCACAGTTCGTTTTTCAAGCCGGAAATTCAAGAAATGATAGTCAAGCGCGTCAATGCGGGTGCGGGCTTGGCAATGCTCGGTGGTTATAATTCGCTTGCTCCCGGTGCTTATGCCAACACGCCGATAGGAAAAATTCTGCCTGTTATGCTTGGAAACCCGCCGGATATACCTGAAGCGGGACAATTTTCGGAACAGTTTATGCCGAAGTTGACACCGGATGGTGTTCGGAGTTCGATATTTGCGAACATCGGCGATTTCTTTCCTTCAACTTTGGGCAATGCAAAGAAGGAAGGTCTCATGCCGCTGGCGGGCTGCACAAGGGTATTAGCACCGGCGGCTGGGGCAACCGTTCTTGCAACTTGTCCTAATGTAATGGTACCGTCAGCAGGCGGCGGTGATATTGAGATGCCGGTCTTGGCGTACAGACCGGTCGGTGAAGGCAAGGCGGCTGTGTTCACCGGTGATACTACGCGGCGTTGGCAGCAGGTTGCGAAGGCGTTGAATCAGGACTCCCCGTTTATGCAGTTTTGGGGGCAGTTTATTCGTTTCCTTGCCAGTCGGGAAGGTGCTGTTCTTAAGGAAGCCGGTGTTTCTGCGGCGGTGAACAAGGCGTATTTTGAACCGCAAGAGACGATAATGGTTACGGCAACGGTGAAGAACGCTGAAGGCGAAGGAACGGAAAAGGCAGCGGTTCAGGGTATTGCGATTCGACCGGACGGAGACGAAGACAAGATTAAGTTGGAACCCGTTGCGGGAACACCGGGAAGATACATCGGAAATTATGAACCGAGTGCGATTGGACAGCATGAAATCAAGGTTTCGGCGAAGGTTGACGCACTTTCGCTTGACGCGCCGGAAAAGATTATTATCGATGTTGGTCGTCCCAATATGGAATTTGACCGGCTTGATTTGAACGAGGACTTAATGACGAAGATAGCGGACGTTTCCGGCGGACGTTATGCTCACATAACGACTGCCGATTTTATAATTGACCAGTTGAACCGCGAGGTAATGAAGCGGCAGGTTGTCGTGCAGGTACCGCTTGCACCGCCGTTTTATTTCTGGCTGATTTTCGTAGTATTGCTGACTTGCGAATGGGTTCTGCGCAGGAAGTATCGGCTGAGGTAGAGGAGATGTAAAACATGTTTTTCCGAATTTTTATCACCGTTTTTGTTTTATTACTCACAGTGCCGTTGATTTCGGCAAGCGAAACCAAGCCGAATGTGATTCTGATTTATACCGACGATGTCGGCTTCGGCGATGTTTCATGCAATGTCGACAAATCGGAGATTCCAACTCCGAACATCGACAAACTCGCCGAAGGCGGTCTCCGTTTTACCAACGCCCACTGCACTTCGGCAACCTGCACACCGTCAAGATACGCCCTGATGACCGGCGAATATCCCTGGCGGAAAAAAGGTACCGGTGTCCTGCCCGGTAATGCAAGCGCAATCATTGCGCCCGGTCGTTTCACACTCGCCTCGCTCTTTCAAAAAGCAGGATACAGAACAAAAGCCGTCGGCAAATGGCATCTCGGTCTCGGCGGAAATGAGGGACCCGATTGGAACGGTATCATAACCCCGTCTCCGAAAGAAATCGGCTTCGACGAACACTTCATAATACCCGCAACCGTTGACCGTGTTCCCTGCGTCTTCGTTGAGAACAGCAGAGTTGCCAACCTTGACCCAAACGACCCGATTAGCGTTGACTATCAAAATAAAATCGGAAATGAACCGACCGCAACAGAACGTCCCGACCTTCTCAAAATGGGACTAACGCACGGACATAACAACACAATAATCAACGGCATCGGACGCATCGGTTTCATGAGCGGCGGTAAGTCCGCCCGGTGGAATGACGAAACAATCGCAGAAGTTATTACCAATAATGCGTTGGACTTTATCAAAGATAATCAAAGCAAACCGTTCTTTTTGTATTATGCGACTCACGACATTCACGTTCCGCGGGTTCCGCATCCGAAGTTTGCCGGCAAAAGCGGTCACGGCGCAAGAGGCGATGTTATTCTGCAACTCGATGACTGCGTAGGGCAAATCACCGCTCTGCTCAAGGAATTGAAAATCTTCGACAACACGCTCATCATTTTCAGCAGCGATAACGGTCCCATAGTTGATGACGGCTATCTTGACGGTTCGATGGAAAACATCGGCAATCACAAACCGGCGGGACCATATCGCGGTTCAAAATACAGCAAGTTTGAAGCAGGAACGCGGGTGCCGTTCATCGTTCATTGGAATAGCCGGATTAAACCGGCGGTATCTAACGCTTTGTTTTCGCAGATTGATTTGCTTGCTTCATTTGCGGCGTTAGTTCAAACGGATATTCCTGAAGGCGCAGCACCGGACAGCATCAATGCCTTGCCGGTTCTGTTGGGGGAATCGCAGCGGGACCGCGATTACAACATCGAACAGGCAAGCGGTCTTACTATCATTTCTAAAGGGTGGAAATACATTCCTCCGAACAACGGACCTGCCGAAATCAAGATGCCGAAAATGGGCGGCGAAAAGCCGGTCGAAACCGGCAATCTGAATGTGCCGCAACTTTATAAACTTGACGAAGATATTGCGGAGCAAAAAAACCTAGCGGCGGAGCATCCCGACATTGTCAAAGAATTAGACGCACTGCTGAAATCGAAACAACAGAATTGACGGGATTTACATGAATTTAAGGATTTTTATTTTTACCTTGTTTTCTATTCCCAAATATCCTGAAAATCTTGTAAATCTTGTCCAGAGCAAAAAACGAAACCGCTTTGTTCACCAAAAAACTTGCAGGTTTCCCGAGCGACCGCGCTTGCTTGTATAATAAAACGAAGTGATGTACAATGCAAATAAAGATGAAAATACCCTCTAACCAATAAATTCAACCATGACTACAGCATCCAAAACGCAATCTGAACCCGCAGCGCAATCATTGCACCATTCGTCACTGGGAACACCAGTCCGGGCAATGCTCAACGGAGGCGGTCTGATTCTTTTGGTAATCGTTTTGATTACAACGATGGTCGATTGGAATCGGTTTGATCCGAATAGAATCCCAAATGAAATTATTGCGCAAATCGGCAAGGCGATTGTTGTGTTTATCGTCGGAGCAGCCCTTTGGTGGCTGTTTGTCTCCGGCGTTCGCATTGCTGCCCAGTGGGAACGCGGTATTTTGTTGCGGCTCGGTAAATTCCGAGGTGTTCGTGGACCGGGAATCGTGTACGTCGTGCCGTTTATCGACAGCATCCAATTCGTCGATACGCGGTTATTGACGCTCAACATTCCGTCGCAACAAGTGATAACAAAAGATAACGTACCGGCATCGGTAGATGGTGTGTTGTATGTCATGGTAACCGAAGCGGAAAAAGCAGTGCTTTCCGTACAGAATTATCGGTTTGCCGTTGCACAGTATGCTCAAGCAACGCTCAGGGATGTCGTTGGCGCGATGACGCTTGACGAACTACTTTCGGAGCGGGAACAAATTCAAAAACGTGTCGCGGAGACCGTCGAAGAACGAATCAAATCGTGGGGGTTGCACCTTGATTCGATTCGATTGCAAGATATTGAAATGCCGGAAGACCTGAAACGAATCATGTCGCGTCAAGCGGCTGCCGAACGGGAAAAGCGGGCAAACATCACAAAGTCGGAAGGGGACAAAATTGCGGCATCGAACCTTGCGGCAGCGGCGGAAATCATGGCAACAACTTCTGGCGCAATGAAACTGCGAACTTTGCAAACCATAGATGGTCTCGGTGCCGGACAGTCGAACACCGTTGTTATGTTTCCCATCGAATTGGTCGAAGCCCTCAATCGTTTGACTGATGCGATGGCACATAAATAATCCGGTCGCTACATTTCATTACGCTCTCGGCTTTCATTTTTCAGTTATACGCAGATGACTTTTTTTACCGCCTTCTCTAACGAAGTATTGCATGAACACTTATCCGGCAGACGTTTTACGGCAACTTA
>WRCR01000103.1 GCA_009783865.1 Planctomycetaceae bacterium
CTTCGCAAAAACACTGTATAAAATCGTACGGCAATTTATCAGGATACGTTGCCGGATGATTGTGTTTCAAGCGTGAACCGTCGCCAGCGGTCATATATTCCCAAACGGTGCCGGGACACTTCACAGCGTTAATTGTTATCGGTCTCGTGTCAATTCGTGAACCATTTGTTAATCGTGTTCCTGCACCGGTCATCGTTTTTCCGCCGTGCTTTGAAGGAATTTTCAGCGGTTCTTTATCGAAATATCTTGGGCGGTCACCTTTCAGAAACACCATCATATATTCGTGGTCAACACGGAACCGTTTGTTCCACCATGCACCTTCCGCACCAAGTTTTCTATAGATGAGACATTCAAAAAGTTTGAAGCCGATGCTGTCGCACCAATCAAGAGCCATACGGAATGAAGTAAGCGATTTACCGAAATTTTTCGTTTGGTCTTGAATGACAACAGCGGCAATCCCGCCGTCTTTCAGTATGCGGAAAAGTTGCTGACCGGTCGCATGCAAATCAAATTCCGGTTTGCCTTTGTAGTCCCGAATTGCATCATACGGCGGCGACGTGATTACTAAATCAACGGACTTATCGGGGACTTGCAGCAATAATTCCGTGCAGTCCCCGCAAGTAATTGTGTTTAAAAATTCTTCTAATAACATAACTTAATGCGGTACGGTATAATAAATCACAACGGCGGGACGCAAAAGTGTCCCGCTATTAAGGCGGCTTTCACCTCGTCACCCAGTACGGGGCATCACTTGGTGCTTCATAATACTTCTGCGTTTCATCATCCAGTTTTCCGATGAACATCTGAAAACCGGCGGCTTCCTGAACAGTCAGAATCTCTTCGCATCTGCCGCCGATGACCGTAATACCGAAGTCCGCCAAAACCTGATGCGCTTTACGGAAGACAATGAACATTTCCATCAGCGTTGTCGCGCCGGAACCGTTAATAATGAGCGTTGCCTTATCGCCTTTTTGCAGTTTAACTGCCGCTATGAGTTTTTTCACCATTACTTCAGCGGTCTCATCTGCTGAGAAAATCGCTTGCGGACCTGTTCCGCCGCCTTCGCCGTGCTGTCCCATTCCGATTTCCATCATGTCATCGGCAAGTTCGGAAATGTATTGTCCCGACTGCGGATGCGTAGCGGTCTTCATCGTCACAGCAAGCGTTGCCATGCCGGCGTTGAATTTTTCGGCGAGCGCAAGGACTTCGTCGAGTGATTTTCCTTCTTCGGCAGCAGCACCGGCAATTTTGATTAGCGGAACGCAGCCGCCCAAGCCGCGCCGGTCTTCAATCGGCGCATCGATGCCGGGAGCAATGTCTTCGGCAGTTAAAATCTTCTTGACCTTGATTCCCTCTTTGATTGCCATGTTGAAAGCGATGTCGCCGTTCATCACATCACCGGCGTGATTTAGAATAACGAGGAGAATTCCCTTGTAATCTTTGAAAAGTTTCAGGGCTTCAAGAATCAGCGGCGCGCCGGGAGCAGCGAATATATTGCCGACAACGGAAGCGTCGAGCATGCCTTCGCCGACATATCCGCTCAAGGCGGGTTCGTGACCGGCACCGCCCAGCGTGATGACGGCGACTTTGTCTTTGGATTTCGGAACAGCGCGGACGACAATTTTCTCGCCGGATAACTTCACTTGTTTCGGATAAGTAAGGGCGAATCCTTCCAAGAGTTCTACTGCAAGGTTGTCCGGGTTGTTGATGAATTTCTTCATTACCATAGTAATACTCCTTGTTAAAAAGCGGGGCTAAAACAAAACAAAGAGGTATTCTACAAAGTTTTATGGAAAAAACAATAGTTTACGGCGGTTCGCAGAACCGCCCGCTGAACTATTATTCGGAAAATATCGGTTATACCAATTTTTCTGTAAAATCAAAAACTTCCGGCGTAAAAATTGCGGTTTCGGCAATTAAATCCTTGCGCATAGAAACGTTTTATGTTAAAATGCCAGTGTGACATGAAAGCACCGAAAAACGAAGTAACACCGCATAAAGGGAGAACACAACAATGTCAGAAACGGTCGATAAGGTTCAGCAAAGTTTGTCCGCTGCCCAGAACAGCGGAACAGGTGATGTCGAAGATACTCTGAAAGATATGTATCTGTCTTTCCGGCTGGGCGATGAGGACTACTGCATTGAAATCCGGCATGTCACGGAAATTGTCGGTATGCAAAAAATAACGGAAGTGCCGGATATGCCCCACTACGTAAAAGGTGTTGTCAATCTGCGGGGACAAGTGATACCGGTCATCGATATGCGTCTCCGCTTCAACATGGAAGGAAGAAGTTACGACGAGCGGACTTGTATCGTGGTCATTACTTTACGGGAAGGACAAGTACAAGTCGGCTTGGTTGTCGATACAGTCAACGAAGTCCGCTCTATTGATGCCGGAAATGTTTCGCCGCCGCCGAAAAGCGGAACCGGTCAGTGCGCCCAGTATATCCGAGGTCTCGGCAAAGTCGGTGTCGAAGTGAAAATCATTCTCGATGTCAATAAACTGCTGTTCGAAAATGAATTGGATTCGTTCGGAGTATAGTGCGCCTTTCTAAGAAAGGCGGCATAGCATATCTTTCGTCATTCCCGCGAAGGCGGAAATCTAGACGTAGAGAGTTCATGTCCATTCTCTAGACCCCCCGCGCGGGGGTGACGGGAATTTATCCACGCAAAATCCAAAAGTGCTCTAAACGAGATTTATTTACTAACTTGCGAAGACGGTGTAATCGGAACAACGAAGGATTTGCCGTTTCGCAAGATTGTCATTTCGATTATTTTTCCGATTTCCAGTTGAGCGGCTGCGGAAATGAAATGCAAGTCGTCTTCTATCTCGATGTCTCCGAGATGCAGAATAACGTCTTCCGGCTGCAATCCCGCTTGCGCAGCAGGGGAATCCGGCTGAACCCGTGCAATCTTTGCGCCAACCAATCGATTCAATCCGAGACGCTGATGTTCCGCAACCGTGAAATTCGGTTCGAGTCCTACTCCGATGAAGGGACGCACCGCGCCGTTGTTCTGTACCAGTTGTTCGGCAATCCGCATCATCGTATTGATAGGAGTGACAAACGCTACGCCTTCGCTGCCGCCGCTTTGCGTTGCAATCGCCGTGACTATACCGATGGTTTCACCGCGGAGATTGAACACCGGACCGCCGCTATTGCCCGGATTTACCGCCGCATCAATCTGAAAAAAACCGGCTAACACCGCTTGGTCAGGCGCAGATGGAATCTCCCGCCGCTGCACCGCACTGATAATTCCGTGTGAAACACTTCGTTCCAAACCGAAAGGACTGCCGACGGTTAAAATGAATTCGCCGGTTTCGATTTTCGAGGAATCGCCCAAGACCGCCGGCTGCAAAACCGCTTCGGAAGGAGATGAAAATTCTATAACCGCTAAATCAAAATCGTTATTGACTTTCGCGGACAGCGGTTTCAAAATGAACCGTTCTTTCGTAAGAATAGTCAGCCGGTCTAACTGAATTTTGTCTGCGATATGTCCGCAGGTCAAAATGAATTTTTGTTTTTCCTGTTCATTGTTTTCGATTTCAACGATGATGCCGCAGCCGGTTTCGGAAAGTTCTTTGTTGCTTTTGTGCCGTTTGCTCTCAATATGAACGATAGACGCGGCGGTCTTCTTAACGGTATTGCGCAGCACTTCGTTTAATTCTTGAACGATATCTGCTTCAGCAAAAGGAACGAAGAAAGTTAAGAACAGCAGTAATACGGTAGAAAATGAAAAATATCTCATTGGGATTTTTTTGTATGTAGGGGGTATATCGGTACTACTAAGGGAGTATAGTAAATAACCTGTTAAGTGTACAAAAAATGATATTTTTTGACTTCACCTTTTTTAACGCGAAAAATTTCATGAAAAAACGATTTTTCGTGTGTTTCGCGTTGAAAAATTCGACAGCCTACGAAATCACATTACCGTTCCAGCCGAGTTTGTTTCGCAAAATCCGATAATAGCAGTATCCCGGTACATCGACCGTCTTGAAGACCGCCTTTGCGCGGGTTGCAATCACCGAATCGCCGGCGTTCATCTCGGTTATTTCCGTTCCGTCAATGATTAAAATTCCCTTGTGTTTTATGCGGAATTCAAACTTTCTGTCCGGCGAATCTACAAGCGGACGAATACTCAATGTATGCGGCGAAAGCGGCGTTAACACAACTGCGTTTATATCCTTCCGCAAAATGGGACCGCCGGCAGAAAGATTATGCGCCGTCGAACCGACCGGCGTACTCAACAACAAACCATCGCCGTGAAATTCACTGACGAAGCCGCCGTCCGCAAAAAGTTCAATTCCGATGAGACGGGACCCCGTTCTGCCCTGCACCGCTATTTCGTTCAAAGCGAGATAAGAATTGACCGGTTTATTATCTCCTTCACGGTAAAGCGTACATTCAAGGAGCAGATGTTCAATCACCGGCAGTGTCAGCAAGTCGGAACGCTGCAACAAATCCGGCAAGTCGTCCGCCTGAATCGTTGACAGGAAACTCAAGGTTCCAAGTTGTACCGCCAAGACGGGAATTTGTTTCGTTCCCATTTGATTGACCGCTCGGAGTATCGAACCGTCGCCGCCGAAGACGACAGCCAAATCCGCCTCGATTTGTGAAGCGTCTTTGCTGCCGGTGAAGTCCTCGAAAACAATTTCGCCGCAGCGTTGAATGTCCGGGCGCAGACGTTCAACGGCATCTAAAACGCCGCAGCGGGAAGCATTGCCGAGGAGTATAAATCTCATCGTTATAACAAAGTTAATCCGGCAGCGGTTTGCCCTTTGTTTCCGGCATTAGCCAAATCGCAATAATACCGATGATAAATATGCTGGTCATTGTTGCACCGGCGTAGCGCAATGAAATTGACCCATCATCAGGCGTATTAAATCCGCTGAACAGCCACATGATGCCGCCGAGCATCATCGGACCGAAGGCGGCTACATATCTGGCGACGTTGTAGCAGAACGAAATACCGGTACTGCGGAGGCGGGTCGGAAATAGTTCCGGGAAGTAAATCGTGTATCCCCCGAACATTGACATCAGGAAGAAACTCATCAACGGAACAAGGATAAACAGCGTCAAAACAGAATTAAGGAATAAAAATGTTGCAGACGTAAATATGATGCAGCCGAGCATAAAAATGGTGAACGTAACTCGTCGTCCCCAATAGACGGCACCCATAGTAAAGCCGAACATACCAGCCATGGCTCCGAAATTGTAAATCAACAGATACACTCCTCGCCACCACGCAACGGTGTCATCGGTTTTCTTTTTGACTTGTGCTGCGGCGTTCTGTATTTCCGTAACATTTTCTCCTGTCACAACTTCTCCTGACACGGCACTGCGTTTGTCCAAAACAACTTGCACAAGATTTATTTCCTGTTCGAACTTAATTTCATACGCATTCTGAATTTGATTGATGATTCCTTCGTTTGTTTTTGCTTTATCAATATCCGATAGAAATGCACGCAAGTCCTTTTCTTTCTCCCATTTATACTTTGTCAAAACGGGGTCAATAATTTGTCTGTATTCATCTTTTTCCGCAGCGATTTTCTTGTACACCATACCGGTCAATTCCATTCCGAAGAGCCCGATACCCCAGGTTCCGATAATTCCAGCGGATGCGAGAATCATACCGAGAATAACGTGTTTTCTGCAAATCGGGTCAGTGAAAAGTTCCTTGATGCTTCCGGCGGTTTCGTGTTTTTCTTTGACCGTCCGCGTCCATGATTCCGGTTCTTTCAAATAACGGCGGACGAAATATACCAGCACCACAGGAACGGTGCCGAACAAGAAGACGCATCGCCATTGGGCAAGCGGCAGCACTTCGAGTGATTGCAGATACGCAAAACTCATGACAACAAGAGCGGCACCAATGTTTCCAACGGCGGAAAGAACCTGCATAAACCCAAGAAGATATGGTCTCGCTTTTCCCGGCACGGATTCCGCAAGAAGTGATGCTCCGATACCGAATTGTCCGCCGATGCCAACTCCGGCAAGAAAACGCAAAAGAAGAAAATCCCAGAGGTGATTTGTCAGCGCACTCAAACCAGTCAGCAAACTGTAAATCAATATCGTCCAAAACATTGTTTTGGCGCGTCCAAATTTATCGCCGACAATACCGAAAATGATACCGCCGGTTGCCCAGCCGATCATCATTAGCGAGGTCGCAAGTGTGGCGTACCACATGACTTCCGGCGAAGTGCTGTCGGAAATTCCCATCTGGTCGGCAATCGCAGCAGTACGGACTGCTGTGAAAAGGTGCTGGTCCATGCAGTCGAAAGCCCAGCCGAGTGAGCAGATGATAAATACTATCCAGTGGTATTTGTTCATTTCACTATACCACGGAGTTTGTTTTTCGGGCGGTGTTGTTGGAGCGGAATTGTCTGACATAGTTTTGTGTTAGTTCGAGGAAAGTATTGAAAAAATCGAAAACGTTTCGGCAATTATACAAAAATAAAAAGAAAAAGAAATAGATACGGAAAAGGAAATTTCGTTATTTTGCTCCCTTGTCTTTACGATAAAACCGGTTATAATCTTACGGGAACTTGGAGGATATGCGAATGGTGAGCGGGCTGACTCGAAATCAGTTGCCGGGAAACCGGTTGAGGGTTCGAATCCCTTGTCCTCCGCTTTAACCGGCGGTATTAGAGACCGCCGCTAAACTGTATGAACACTGACCTACGCTTGATGCAGCGGGCTGTCGAACTCGCCCGATACGGACAAGGATTCGTCGAGCCGAATCCAATGGTCGGCTGCGTCATCGTCAAAGACGGAAACATTATCGGCGAAGGTTTTCACCGGCGTTTCGGCAGCGCGCACGCCGAAGTCGAAGCAATCAACAACGCCGAAAGTGCCGGCTTTTCCGTTGCCGATGCCGACTGCTATGTCACGCTCGAACCCTGTTCACATTTCGGAAAAACGCCGCCCTGTGCCTACAAACTCGTTGAATCCGGCATCAAACGGGTCATTGCCGCTATGAAAGACCCGAATCACGCCGTCAACGGTCGCGGCTTCAAAATCCTGCGTGAAGCCGGCATCGAAGTTGTCGAAAATGTTCTCGAAAACGAAGTCCGCTCACTAAATGCTCCGTATCTGACCCGGCTCGAAAAACAGCGTCCTTGGTTCATCGCAAAGTGGGCAATGACCGCTGACGGCAGAATTGCCGCAAAGACCGGCAGCAGTAATTGGATTTCCGGCGATGACTCCCGTCGGCTGGTTCACCGTCTGCGAAGCAGAATGGACGCAATTCTCGTCGGCAGCGGAACTGCGCGGCAAGACAACTGCCGCTTGAACGTCCGCCTTACCGAAGAGGAACAAGCGGACGAAACAATTCCGAAGCGGATTCCAATGCGGATAGTCCTGAATTCCGGTGCGGATATACCGCCAGATGGTTTTCTCGTTCAAACCGCCCGCGAAATACCGGTGCTGGTCGTTGTATCCGAAGATGCACCGGAAAAAAATGTTGCAGCGTTGGAAAAACTCGGCTGCCGGATTTTCCGGCATGACTTATCGGCGTTGTTTCAATATCTTGTCAAAAAGGGAGATACGAATGTACTCATCGAAGGCGGCGGCAAGGTATTCGGGATGTTTTTCGACAGAAAACTGATTGACGAAGTTCACATCTTCCTTGCGCCGAGAATCATCGGCGGCGCAAACGCAATTCCGCCGCTTGCCGGAGACGGACTTGAGACAATGGATTGCAGCGCAAGAATTGTCTCGCCGCAATATCGGGTAGTCGGCGATGACGTTTATCTAACCGGAAGGGTAGATTATTAGGGATTCGTTGAATCGCCCGCTAAACTTGTGCCGTTTTTTTGCCGATATACAATGACATACGGCGTTGTGTATATGCAGTCCAGAAAAGTACCGGACGGACTCGGTGAGGCAAAAATGAAAAGGATTTGGTTTGGACTCTTGGGAACGGTAGCGGCTCTTGCGCTGCAATTCGCCCAAACGGCAGTCAGTGCGGGACTTTTCGATGAATGTTCACCCTGCGGTCAAGTCATCACTTGTAATCCCTGCGGAAAACAAGGGAATTGGTTCGTCAACGGATTCATCGAATCCGGTTTCTGGGCTAATGAATTCGGAACCAAAAACTGGTACGCGCCAAATGATCCGACGCGGCACAACGACAATATGTGGCCCGGCAACAGTCCTTTCCTGCAAAATGTTGCGCACACTGGTTATCAGGCAAACCAAATGTATATCAGCGGCGGCAAAACCGCTAACGGAAAGCGCGGTTGGGACTTCGGCGGACAAGTTGACTTCGTTTTCGGAAGCGATGTCTGGATGATACAAGCCGCAGGTTTCGAATTCGCCAACGGTCATGACAACCTGGGCTGGGGAACCGGCGATTATTATTCCGCAATTCCGCAAGCATACTTTGAAGCAGCGTACAAGAACCTGAACATTTACGCCGGTAAATTTTATCTTCCGCTTGGAGCGCAAAGGTTTCGCGGAGACGAAAATTTCTTCTATTCGTTTTCTTCGACTTGGGATTTTCTTCCGAGAACCGCCAGCGGTGCTTATGCCGCTTATGATGTCGGCAGTCAACTGTCGGTAGTCGGCGGCTGGGTTGTTCCCGACCAATTCGGCGAAACCAGCCGTAATAATGCGTTCCTCGGCGGTGCAATTTTTCACGCAACGGATAAACTTAATCTGACATATTTTACTGTTACCGGTGAAGTCGATAAAAAAGTGAGCGGTGCCGGTGCTGACCTCGGCTACTTCGTTAATTCTTTGGCTGCAACCTACGACATCAGCAAGACGTGGAAGGCGGAATTCGACTGGTCGATGTCCAACACGCAGGTTGACCGTTCTAACTACAACTACACCGCCTGGGGTATTAACGCTGCGTTGTATCATCAATTTAGCAAGGATTTATCTTTTGGAGTCCGTTATAATTATGTTACCGGCAGCGACTTTGCTAACGGCGGCAACTACCGCTACACAGCGCACGGTTATTACGGCAACAACCTTGGCAGATACCCTTCCAGCGGTCTGTTCTCCGTCAAGGATAGTTGGAAGGCGATTTCCGTTGGTGCGAACTGGACTCCGTACAAGTGGCTAACTGTGAAGCCGGAAGTCCGCTGGGACATTGCTGAAGATGAGAACGGAGATGGCTGGTTCTGGGACAGCAACGGCTTCTCTTCGGAGAACTGGCACAAACAGCAGGTCTCCGGCGGTGTTTCGACGGTTGTGACGTTTTAGCCGAGTGTACCCGGAATTAACGCGGCAAGGATTTCTAATTCTTGCTAATAAAAAACGCGGAAATTCACCGTGAATCCATAACAGACCTTTCGTACTTCTTGACTTCCCCTATCCACGAGAAGTCGAAAGGAACTCCCTGCGTCTCGCAGTAGTATTCCCAAACTGCTCCAAACGGCATTGTTTTCCATTCTTCGTACAACGCCAGCCGACCAGTATAATCGTCGTGCGTTTCCAATATCCGCAGCACTTCCGTTGGTTCAAGCAGTGCCGCAAGCAAACTCTTGAGCATTGCCCGCGTGCCGATAACCCACGCTGCAACCCGATTTATTGTCGCATCGAAGAAGTCCAATCCGATGTGTACGCGCCCCAGCAGATTGTTCCGCACCAGTTCTTCGGCAATCGCCCGCAGGTCGTCATTCCAAATCACGACATGGTCGCTGTCCCAGCGCATCGGCCGGCTGACATGCAGCAGGAATTCCTTCATGTAAAGCGAAATAGACGAAAACTTGTCCGCAATGCCTTCCGTCGGGTGAAAATGTCCAGAATCAAGACACAGCAATTTCTTTTTCTCAAGAGCATAGCCCATGAAAAACTCGTGTGAACCGATAACGCACGCTTCGCTGCCGATGCCGAACAGTTTGCTTTCAACGGCATCCAATTCGTGTTTCGGACTGATTTCCTCGGCAAAGATTTCGTCAAGCGAGTTCTTCATTCGCTGCCGCGCTGCCAGCCGGTCAACCGGATAGTCCTTGAAACCGTCGGGCATCCAGAAGTTGACAACCGCCGGCGTTTTCAGTTTCTTGCCGAAATGCTCGGCTATTTTCCGGCAGCAGATTCCGTGTTGAACCCAGAACCGGCGGATTTTCTTGTCCTTGTGAGACAGCGTAAAACCGCTCTCGGCAAGGGGATGCGAAAAATAAGTCGGATTGAAGTCCAAGCCGAGTTCTTGTTCTTTTGCCCAGTCAACCCAATTTCGGAAGTGTTCCGGCGCGATTTCGTTTCGGTCAACTTTTTTTCCGCCGTTTTCGAGGTAAATGGCGTGAAGATTGAACCGGTGCTTGCCGGGTATCATCTTGAAAGCGGTTTCGGCATCTTGGCGCAGTTCCTGCGGAGTTCGGGCTTTGCCGGGATAGTTTCCCGTTGCGAGAATGCCGCCGCCGGTGAGCCCTTCGGCGGATTCAAATCCGCCGACATCATCGCCTTGCCAGCAGTGCAGCGAAATTTTTATTTTCGACAGCGTTTCGAGTGCTTTTTTCACATCGACTTTGAGATGCGAATAGCGTTCCTGTGCGTATTCAAACTGTTTTACAATCGACATTGGTTTTCCCTTTTTAACGTAATACCGTAATTAGAAACTGTGAAGAAAACTGGATTTCTCGTCCGATATTGCCGATTATAGCAAATGTCGAGGGTTTGGAAAGACATAAAGAGTCACCTGAAAATTTATGGAGATGC
>WRCR01000104.1 GCA_009783865.1 Planctomycetaceae bacterium
ACTTGTTCCGTCTCTTACCGCAGCAAAAGTGTACCACAAGCCGATTCCGAAGGGACCGCGGTTATTTTTGTTGTTACCACCTACAGTTAAGTTGACGGTAACTGAGTAATCGCCGCTACTGATAGCGTAATTCGTTCTGCCGGATTCATTGTTCGCTTTTTCAAATATGTTTGAGTCCGAAGGACAACTCAGGAATTTGAATTGTGTTCTCGTAACTTCTATGAACCCAGCGGAGGTGGTACTGTCAGAGTCACCCGTCCGATGTCTCCATACATTATCACTTACCATTTTTTCATAACCGGCTGTCTCCTCACAATAAGGTACCAGCCAGAGGAAAGCACTAAACCGACCTATCGACATAGCCCCGTTTGTCGGTACCGGTCTTCCGCACGGTATAGCATTTCTTGCTTCGTGATAGTTGTGAACGGCAATACCAAGTTGCTTCAGGTTGTTGGTACAACTCATTCTTCTTGCTGCTTCTCTTGCGGCTTGTACGGCAGGCAAGAGCAGCCCCACTAATACGCCGATAATGGCGATAACTACCAAGAGTTCAACGAGGGTAAAACCTCTCCAATTTAAATTATGTTTCTTCATTGTAGGCACCTTTTGTAAAAAATTGAAAATTAAAAAACATTCAGCGGACACTGAACGTAAACCGGATTTTCTCATATACTACTTGAAAAATCGGCAAATTTCAAGATTAAATTTCTAAAACAGCGAAATTTTTAGGAAATTTTGGGAACCGGAGTACCGGCTAAATGGATGCAAAATACATTACATTTCCCCAAACTATTGAAATATAAAGAATTAGGCAACCCTCAAGAGACCGGTCCGCCATGTCGGGAAAAAATCCCCAATCCCGTAAGTTCTTAATAAAACGCAACTTGAGGAAATTCTGAGGAAGGCAGTTGACAAGGTTTTCAAACCGGTTAGAATTCCCGTCAGACAAGTGAAAAAACGCTATCTAGTGTATTCCGAAAAAAAAATACACTAGATATAGGAATTCGCTATTGTAAAACCTTCAGAAAGTGTTACAATGGCTGTTATAAATGTTATAACAGAATAGTGAAAAATTCGGCTTGTCGCCGTCCCCCTTTTTACCGTTTCCTTAACCTTCTAACCGGTATTTTGTACCGCAGAGGATAATATGATTAGTTTGGATGCTTCTTCTGATTCATCTCCCCGTTCCAATTCTGAACAGCCCGCCGGAAAAGTTGCCGCAGCAACTTCGGTAATTGACGAAACAGCAGAGTCCGTGCTGACGGAACCGCGTTCCGCAAGAGGTCTTAATCGAGCCGATGCGGGCGGTGATACCAACACCGGACTTTCCGGCAGATTGAAAATTAACCCCGTCTTCTGTCCTGAAAATGTCAGAGACCCCTTTGATACTGTCAAGTGGGCTATCCGTACCGCAGCGATTAAAGGCGAAGGCGGCACTGTGTTCTTCGAGCAGAACGACTGCGAGTTTCCCGAAACTTGGAGCCAACTTTCCGTGAATATCGTCGCCAGCAAATACTTTTACGGCGAAATGAACACTCCGCAGCGGGAAAAAAGTATGCGGCAGATTATTCACCGCATAAGCAGAACGATTGCCGATTGGGGCGTTGAAGACGGATATTTTGCCGACAAACACGAAGGCGAGACCTTTTATCGCGACTTAACGTGGCTCCTCCTGCATCAATACGGTTCGTTTAATTCGCCGGTCTGGTTCAATGTCGGATTGTTTCAGCAATACGGCGTGAACGGCGGAAAATGCACTTGGCATTGGGACGAAAAAGCGGGAGAAGCGGTTCAACCGAAGAATTCCTATCAATTTCCGCAGGCATCGGCGTGTTTCATTCAGAGCGTTGAAGACGACATGGAGTCGATAATGGGACTCGCCCAAAGCGAGGCAATGCTCTTCAAATTCGGCAGCGGCACCGGTACTGACCTCTCCACGATTCGTTCCAGCAAAGAAAAACTTTCCGGCGGCGGCAAACCATCGGGACCCTTGTCTTTTATGCGGGTTTATGACCAAATTGCCGCCGTTGTAAAAAGCGGAGGAAAAACACGCCGCGCCGCTAAAATGCAATCGCTCAAAGTGACGCATCCCGATATCATGGAATTCATCGACTGCAAACTCCGTGAAGAGAAAAAAGCGAAAATTCTGATGAAAGAAGGATTGTCGTGGGAAGATTCCTACTCTTCCGTGATGTATCAAAATGCGAATCTTTCTGTTAGGTTGACGGACGACTTCATGCATGCAGTCAAAGAAGACAAAGTTTGGGCAACCCGCTGGGTTACCGACCCAAGCAAGAAAGGACCGGAATACCCCGCCCGCGACATTTTCGATAAAATTGCCAACACGGCTTGGGAATGCGGAGACCCCGGTATTCAATATGATACGACCATTAACTGCTGGAACACTGTGCCGAACTCCGGCAGAATCAATGCGTCCAACCCTTGCAGTGAGTATATGTCGCTTGACGACACCGCCTGCAATCTGGCAAGCATCAATCTGATGAAGTTTCGCACCCCCGAAGGTCTTTTCGATGCAAAGCGGTTCATTCAATGCTGCCGGATTTTCTTTATCGCACAGGAAATTATCGTTGACCGCGCCAGTTATCCCATTAAGAAAATTGCGGAAAACAGCCATAAATTCCGTGCCATCGGTTTGGGTTATTCCAATCTTGGTTCATTGATAATGTCGCTTGGACTTCCTTACGATTCCGATGAAGCCCGCGGTTTGTGCAGCGTCATTACTGCTTTGATGCACGGGGCGGCTTACCGAACCAGTGCTGAATTAGCGGCAACGGTCGGAACCTTTGAAGCGTTCAATGAAAACCGGGAACCGATGTTGAAAATTATTGACATGCACTGGGATGCGGTCAACCGTATCAAGTGCTGTTTCGATTCCCTCAAAAAACAGGCGCAAGATCTTTGGGACGATGTCCGCAACCGCGGCAGCCGTTTCGGTTTCCGAAATGCTCAAGCGACGGTTCTTGCTCCGACGGGAACGATTAGTTTCATGATGGACTGCGACACAACGGGTATTGAACCGGATATCGCGCTTGTCAAGTTCAAATCGCTTGCCGGCGGCGGAACACTGCGCATGGTCAACGGTACCGTTCCGATTGCGCTGCGGACTATCGGTTATATGGAAGATGATATTGCCGCTATTGTGAAGCACCTTGAAGAGAAAGGAACGCTGTTTGAAGCACCGGTGCTGCTTGAAGAGCATTTACCGATATTTGACTGTGCATTTCCGGCATCGGGTTCGGGAAGATGTATTTCTTGGGAAGGACATGTTCGAATGATGGCGGCGGCACAGCCGTTTCTTTCCGGTGCGATTTCAAAGACGGTTAATATGCCGAATTCTTCAACGCCGCAGGAGATTGCCGGTGCTTATATGCTCAGTTGGGAACTCGGTTTGAAAGCGGTGGCGGTTTATCGGGACGGTTCCAAAGGAGCGCAGCCCTTGTCGGCAACCGAGGAAAGCAAGGACAACGCAAGTGAAAGCGCAAAGACGAAACGGGAAAAACGAAAGTTGGCTGGACCTCAGCGTAAACGTTTGCCGGACACCCGTGACTCGATTACACATAAGTTTAGTATATCCGGTCACGAAGGATACATCACGGTTGGAATGTATCCTGATGGTAGGGTCGGCGAAATGTTTATCACAATGGCGAAAGAGGGAAGCACTATCGGCGGCTTGATGGATTGTTTCGGAACGGCGATTTCAATGAGTTTGCAATACGGTGTGCCGTTGAGTGTTTATGTCGATAAATTTTCGCATACCCGATTTGAACCGCTGGGACATACGAAAAATAGCGAGATTCCGCAGGCGAAAAGTTTGGTGGATTACATTTTCCGCTGGCTTGGCAGAAGGTTCCTGCCGAACATGCCGTCTGTTATGCAAGACCCGCAGAATCATTTTAATGACGACAATGAGACCGGCAAAGAACGGCGTTGCGGAAATGCTTTTGTGAATCCAGTTGAAACGCCGTATGTATCGGATAATAAGCCGCGGGAGTTGGCGGCGATGAGCGTTTCGGTGATTGACAGTCCTTCGGTTGATGAAGCGGCTGAATACTCCGGCTACGCGACACCGGAAGGGCAGTACGGCAGTTTTCAGTCAGATGCTCCGTTATGTGACGAGTGCGGACACATGACTTACCGCAGCGGCAGTTGTTACGCTTGCCGCAACTGCGGAAAGACCACCGGCTGCGGTTAATACAATTCAACCGCCGCCGTCAAATCTCTCTTGACACCCGCCCGCAAAATTCGTTACACTTCGTTCATGCGTACACTTCAGGTGCGTTGGGTTCACCTTGCAATTCTATTGTTCCTGCTTCTCTGCTGGAAACAGGAAAGCGTTATCTTTGCGCAAGAATTGACGCTCAGCGGTGCCGGGCCTATCAATCACTCGCTGGCAGGTGTTGCCGCAGCACTGCCGCGTGACTCCGCCGGAGCAATTCAGTGGAATCCCGCAACTATTTCCTTCCTCGAAAAGTCAGAATTTCAATTCGGCTGGGGAAGACACAATCCGCCCTGGTACGGTGACGAACCCATCGGATACACCGCTTTAGTAGGTCTTTGGCTTACTTAGGAAATAGTCAAAAATACAGTCATCAACAATAACAATGACGACGATTGGAAACAATGGAATAGCAACTCGGACGACACATACCCCAAGTTCGGCTCTTACAAGCACGGAAAAATCCGCGTTCCCGCGCTTTCATACGTGTATCATAAAGACCGGTATTGGTCATATGGCTTGGCCATTTCGGAGTACGGAGCGAACAAAGCCGGTGCTTTGGTGATAGACGATAAAGTTGGAATTTGCGAATACTCCTTTCGCGGCTATGAATTTGTACCAACCGTATCATACAAGGAGAGCAAACGGTTTTCGTTTGGACTTTCGCCGATTTTTTCAATAGAAGAAATGCCCAATGCTTCGCTGCCGGTGATAGTTAGCCGGTACTCCGCTGCTCCCGAACAAGACCGGCGGAGCAAAGCGGGCTTCGGTTTGCAAGCCGGAATGTTTTACTCGCCGGTCGAACACCTCCGTTTTGGTGCCAGTGTGAGAACGCCGCTGTTGATTAACCGGTTCACGTACCGCTGGACTGACCCCATTACCGGTGAACCCGGTACGCAGCGGCTGCACTTCTCGCAGGACTCGGCATTCCGCATTGTATTGGGAACTTCATACACTTTCAATTCTTATAAAACAACTCTTGCCGCTGATTTTCGATACAGCGATTATTCTCACGCATCGGCATTGTACGACATACCGGCATCGTTTGATACGGAAGTCAAAAAGCAGGACATTTCACGGGCGGTCTATTCGCTGGCATTTGGTGCGGAACATCGTCCGTGGGACATCATTGCGTTCCGAATGGGTTATCAATGGAATCACGCCGTAATTCCTAAAAAGGCAATTATTTACAACACGGGCTTACCAATTCAGAGCGGACACTCGATTCATTACGGTGTAACGTTTTTCTTCAGTGAGATTTTTGATTTGTCGTTCTCCTCATCTAATTCCTTCGGCAGCGGTCAGGAGACGATTCACACTGAAAGCGGTTCGGTCAGTTTCCGCCGCAATCCGAACCGCAGCAATTTCTGGGCTGCTGCGCGGGTTAGATTTTGAGCATGTCCGAGTATTCCGCCGTTCCGCCAATTTCTTTGTCGGCGGTTATAGATATATTGCCCCTTTCAGAGTAAACGTGGGTATTAAGTTAATGTCAACCCGCTGGTTATTTTGGAGATATAACCTCCTGCGGCACCATCAGTTCATCACCGGAAAGTGCTGCATACGGCGGCACGTTCAACAGCGAGATTTCACCGGCTCCATTGCGGAAAGACCACAGTTTGCCGCCTTCCGATGCCGGAACTTCTACATCGAAATAACCTATCGGGGAGTCCTTTGTAAATTTCAAAACCTCTTCTCCGACAGAATTATAGATGCTGCCGCCTTTGCATTTGGCGTAGAAACCGAGTACCTTTGTTCCTGACGGAATATAGAAATAAAAACTCGCTCTCCGATGTAAAACCATCTTGTTGGGATGTCCCGCGTCAAACATCATCGGCGTACCTTCCTGCCATTCAATCCGCGTCTGGTCGCTGCCGTCACTGATGACAATCTTGTGCAAACCGCTCGCCCGTGCTTTCAAAGACACGGAATGCGGCTCTTTGTCCGGCGGAGTAGAGTCGTCTTTGCAAATAAACGTTTCCCGTTCTCCTGTTTCGGACGCACCGCCTATCTGGTACAGTTCAACGCGGACATTCCCCCGATTCCGGTAAATCAAGCCGCCGGTGAGTTGCAGCGTAATCGGTTTCGACGGGTTGGCAATGTACGTGTAATAATTACTACTGCCGCGGTGATACAGGAAGTCGAACCGCTTTGTTCCCTCAATGGGAAACGGACGAAGGTCATCACTGAATTGCACGGGTTTGAAGGAAATCAACTTGTTCCACTCCACGCCCGCTTTTACCATATCGGCAATTTCTGCCAGCGTATAAGCGGAACCGGTGTTATCCCATTTAATGGTTGCGGCGGCATCACTGTGAAACCGCTCGGCATGGCGGCGAACACTACGGTGCGGAAATATCTGGTCGGGACGAACCCGCGCAGCGTGCTGCAAAAATTCTTTCTGTATTTCAGGACTAGGATTTGTACGCATCGTAAGCAGCAATTCACTGTGCCGCGCATACAGTGCCAAGTCCGCAATGCGGCGTGTAATGACCGGGTCGCCCTTTGCCGACTTGAGAGCGTCAGCGAGATGCCGATACATTCTTCCCGCCAAGTCCTCGCTCAAGAGCGGTTTGTTTTTGCCATCGACCAATTCATAGTATTCTCCCATCGCTTTTGCGGCGGGACCGAACATGGTTTGCAGGAAGTCCTGTATCATATCGTTCTTGTTGGCGGCTTCTTTGACGTTCCAGAGTGTCCGCATCGACAGATAATATCCCAGTCCGTTAGATGCGAAAACCCAGCCGCCTTCGCTGAGATAGTACCGCGAACCGCCGTAGTAATAGTTTTTCAATCCTTCGGTACAGAATTGCGTATTTGTGCCTTTTGCCCTTCCCGGCGTCCACCAGTCACTCCAGATGACGACATCATGATAGTCGCGGGTTCCGAATTGTGCTACGCCTTTTTCACTCCATGCCTTGACCAGCCGTTCATAAGTCCAGCCCTCTTGGAGAAACGCTGTTGCAACGGAAACAATGATTTCCGGTTCAACCTTGATGTCAGGCGGAGGAGAATGATGTGCATAAGCATAGAAGCCGATTTTCTTGCCGGGAAACTCGCTGCGTATCATCCGGGCTGCTTCATTCGCCAGTGTAACCACACGGGTGGAGACGGAACCTAATTTTGCGCATGGTTCACATTCACACCAATTTCCGCCGTCGGAAGGGTCCATTGATACCGAGTACAAGTCAGGATTTTTCGTCAGCAATTCTCGGATGTACGAGACCATTTCCGCACGCAGTCCGGGATTCGAGATGCAGAGTTTCACATCTTGAGTTACTTGGGTGCGGCTTCCTTTGACCAAGGCGCGATATTCCGGGTGCTGTGCAAATGTATCTTTCCTCGCTCTGATAAATGTTTCATACATGTGTCCGGTGTTCAACGCTTTGCCGCCGTAGAGGTTAGCCCAGCGGTATTCCTTTGCGTCTTCGAGGTCTTCCCGCTGTAAGACCACCACCCAGATGTTGCGGGAAGTGAAGTCGGGACTCTCGATGATTTTCGCAGCAAATGATATTTTTTTCAGTTGCGGAAAGTGTTCCCACCGTTTTGAACCGAAAAATCGCCGATAGCCCAGTTCGTGAGCAAACGCCGCCGTTCCATGAACGATACCGAGCGGTGAAGTTGCAGCAATTTCGATTTTTTTCCCATCGGAAAAGATGACATATCCTTGGTCTGCGTTTTCGGCTTTGGGAATCGGAAACTCGGACAAATCGCCATTGATAACGAGACCGCTCGTTGGTATTGCTTCTTTGGGATAGGTAACAATTTTCCACTCCACGCCGGTCATTTGGGAGAGTACCCGGCGCAGCAGTTCGGCTGCTTCCGTGATACTTGGGTCTGCGTCGGCTAGAACGTGAATCTGCGCCGGCAATGCTTTTCCGGTTTCATAAACCAGTGTTGCCGGAGCGTCACTGCGTTCATGTATTCCGGCAAATAGCGGTATGGCAGCAAAAAACAGAACGCAGAAGAAACAGCGGAACAATCTCATGATTTTTTATTTCGGCTAATTGTTAAGAAACGGGGCTGCGGCAATGCTATTGTATGCGGTTCTTTTTTGTTGTCAAGGATTTTTGCGCAGGATTACTGTATTTCTGAAATACGCCTGCGCAAACAAATGCAATTTACAGCGTCACACTTTCACCGCTGCTGACAGTTCCCATCGCGCCCCAGATACCGAAGTTAGACGGACCGGTTTCGATAATCAGCGATGTTGCGCCTGCCGGTAAACTGTAATCACCCGGCACACCGTCCGAAAGACAGTTTATCGTATCAGAAACAAACCGGACAGAACCGTCGCACAAGCCCACTTGTACTCCGCCGCTGTGGTTGCTCGAAGCGGAAACAATGTTTATCGCCGCATCGGTTGTGTTCGGATAGCAACTGGGACCCTTATTCGGTGGGAAAACCGTTTGAAAACCGGTAAATATCGTAATACTGTCGCCCCAGCGTCTTCCCTGCCAGGTGCGGTACAATCCGGTTGCTGAGAGGTAGTCCCTGCCGCCTTTGCTCGTATCATAACAGGCTTTCGCATTGAAATCATTTGAAGGACGTAAATCATTCGTATGGTTGCCCGGGTCCGCCGTTGGAGTTCCCAAACCGGCAGTGTTGGTAGTGTTAATCCCGCCGCGAACCCGAAGATTTGTTGAAGTATTATCACTGGCAACAACGGCTTCGGAAAAGGCAATCGTGTTGCTGGTTCCATCTGATATTGCTGCCATATCCTTGGATTCATAATGGAAGAGCGAAAATAACCCGCGCGGATTCCGTGTCTTGTGACTCGAACCCGTGCCATACGTGGAAACGCTGTATGAAGGCCAATCCCCATAAGAGACCCGGTAACTGGTGGGAGAACAGATATTGGAGTTGTCCACTGTCTTGAAACCCGAATCAGAAGGGCAGCCCAGCGCAGTAAGGTGGTCGTTGAACACAGACCTCACATCCGCAGTATCGTTGTAACAGTTATTGTTACTAGTTGTGTAGACGAACGACATGTATAAATCGTACTTTGCCTGCTGTTCAATGTAGGGAAGCAAAGCGATAAATGCACTTTTACGCACACTTCCGACTCTGGCATACGGCATTACCCCGCCCGGAAATGCTTGCAGTACATCGTGGTAGTTGTGCAGTGACAGCGAGAGTTGTTTTATCTTGTTGGAACACGACATTCGCCGCGCCGCTTCTCTTGCCGCCTGAACCGCAGGTAAAAGCAAGGCAATAAGAACGCCGATGATTGCGATGACAACAAGTAATTCAACGAGGGTAAAAGCGTATCTATTATTAGTTTTCATTGTTGCACTCCTTGTAGGAATTATAAATTGTTATTTTGCAGGTTCTTTTACTTCAATTATGAACGGTAATTTCATACCGCTTTTTACTTCGCAAATGATTCCCGATGTATCCGGGTTCATTAACTTTTCATCAATGAGCGGCGTGATGTTTCCTTCCGGAATACCGCCGTCTGACTTCGGGTCTCCCTTAACGGAACTGTCGCCGATGTAGGCACCGGCAATGAAGACCTTATAACTTCCGGGCGAGATGCCATCATCTTTTTTCACTGTCGAGACACGGAAAGTGCCGTCCGCTTGAATCGGGGCGCGGGCTGTTATCCCGGTTCCCTGAAAACAAACGATGCCGACCGTAAGCGGCTTGCCGTCTGCGAACTGCACCTTGCCGTTGAGGGAAAGTTTGTCTCCGCAGCCGGTGAATAATAGTAATGAAGCAATTACAAGTAATAATCTGGACATAATAAAATTCGATGGTTAATGGTTAAGCCGCCATCATTAAGACGGCGGGTCCTACGGCAGCGAAACGCTTTTTCCGTCCGAGACGTGTCCCAGCGGAAAGAGAATATTTAACTGGTCAATCGAGACCGAAAGATTTCGAACTGAACCATCTCCGAGTAGAAAATTGACTATACCGGCGTGATGACTTCCAAAGCCGCCGCGTCCCCATGTTTGGGGTCGTTCAGCAGTTGCGCCGGTAAAACCCTGATTCGGAGGGCAACCTTCCACGAAATACGGGTCGTTCGGTCCCATCGGAATGATGGGATACTTGGTCGTTTCTCCGTGAAGAAGCCGGGCTGTATTAAACGGACGGTTGACATGAACATCAAACATGCCGCCGTCCCAGCGGCGTGCTTCCCGTTCTTTTTCACCGCTCGAAGTAGTCAATGCCCATTGCGGAATAAACTTTTCTCCGAAAATCAGTTGGTTGCTGGAACCGTCTTTCCAGCGGCTCATATCTGCGGAAGGTTTCCATGACGCAATTTTGGGGACACCGACATCGTCACTGGCTCCTCCAATCGTTTGACCAGCAACAGGTGTTAAAT
>WRCR01000105.1 GCA_009783865.1 Planctomycetaceae bacterium
AATCCCATAAATTTTTCACAATCTTTGTAACGGTTGGCTTTTTTGTTATATCATGTATAATAAAGGGGCGTACTTATAGGTTTGTGCGTTCTCAAATCACACCAGAGAAAACGAGGAGGAAATAAAATGTATCGCAAATTCATCGCAGGAATAATTACCGCCGCATTGCTGTTTCACACTGCCGTTTCTTTTTCGCAGCCGCCGCGGCAGCGGGAGCGGCAGATAGAAGGGCAGAGAAGAGCGGAAGCACTTTTCGGAGGCAAAGTTCCCGCCGGTACCGCAACGGTTTTCGGACGCTCAATGATTGAATCCGTTCACGGCGGTTTCGGCAGTTATATCATTCTGCTAGAAGCGGCAAGTAACGAGAAAATCCGCGCTGAACTCGGAATTTCCGAAGAACAGGCAAATTCGTTGAAAAACGCGCGGGACGGCATCCGCGTTCAGGCACTAATGACCGCTCCAAAATATGTTGAGCGTCTCAAGAAAATGACTCCTGACGACCAGCAGCCGATTCAGCAAGACATGATGAAGGAGTTTAAGAAAGTTTCGGAGTTTATGGACACAGTTGTACCGGAAGAACAGAAAAACAAGTCGCGGACGCTGTTCTTTCAGGCAGTCGGAGGACTCGATTCGCCCATCACAAGTCCCGATATGCTGAATGTTCTCAATCTGTCCGAAGAGCAAAAAAAGAAGGCGGAGGCAGCATTCAAAGACATGGAAGCGGAACGGGTAGCCCAAATGGAGGAAGGATTGAAACTTATTGAAAAAGCAATCGAAAAAGGCGGCGTTAATATGTCGGACGAAGACAGGCAAGCGATTGAAAACGAAGGTAAAGCATTGGAAGCGCGAATCTTTGCAACGGGAAAGAAAATCGGCGAAAAATTAAGAACATTTTTAACCGAAGAGCAAAAGGCAATGGAGAAGAAATTGCTGGCGAACCGCCCCGATTTTTTGCCGAGATTGCCGGGACCGATGCGCGGTGACTACTCCAGAGAATATATACCGGGACTGGAATCGTGGAGTCCGGGGCAAGGTGCGCCCGATAATACCGAAGAAAAGAAACGCCGCCGTCCCTTCCCGCAAAAGGACCCAAAGGAATCAAAAGAGGATTGATGTCTGAAAACCAAGACGAACAGTTGCAGAATACACCGCAGGATGTGCAGCCGGGTACCGCCAGAAAATATGTCGGTGTCCGGTTCAACTGTTGCGGGGTCTATATCCGGGTCTATGTGAACAAAGAAGGAACTGCTTACGAAGGCAGATGTCCGAAATGTTTCAAGCCGGTGCGTCTCAAAATCGGTCCCGGCGGAACGAGTTCACGGATGTTCGAGGCGTATTAGGTTTGCTGCATACGCGTTTTATCACGTTTCTTTGTTGATTGTCACGGTAAAGAGTATAAAATACCCTGCTCACGTAGTTGTCGTGATGAATTTTCGACAATCAAAACATTCCTGTTCGGGATTTTTCAAACATATTTTTAATGAGCAATAAAACAGAAGAGAAGACAGAACATAACATTCCCAGCCGCTGCAAGACAGATGTAGGCAAAGTATTCTCCAGCGGTGTGCGTATCGGCAGAACCTCCTACGGATTAGGCGTTTTCGCTTTCGCTTTCATTCCAGCCGACACACCGATTGGACGCGTTTCAGGCAATATCATCCTCGAAGAAAATTACGGCAGCGATTATTGTATCTCCGCCGGTGACAATAAAGTACTCGAACCGGGACCGCCTTTTTGCTATATGAATCATTCCTGCGAACCGAATTGTCATCTAGTGCAATATACTTACGCAGAAGTCGATGAAGACGAATTCAATGCTTCCGATGACGGCTCGGACGATAGAGACATCACTGCATTCGACGAAGAATGTTTTTACAGCGAAGATATAGAAAACGAAGACGACAAATTTGATGAAGAATCAGACGAGGAAGCACCATTTGAAGAAGACAAAGACGCTGACATCTGGGTAACATCAACGAAAGATATTCTGCCCGGTCAGGAATTGACTATTGATTACGCTTGGCCCGCCGACAGAGCAGCAAAATGTTTATGCGGCAGTAAGTCCTGCCGCGGCTGGATTGTCGACCCGAAAGAACTGGACGAACTATTACTCGAAATGGAACAAACGAAATGACTAAAAATTTCTTTTTCCTGACAACCATGTGTTTTCTTTCCGCCGTTTTTTGTTTGGCACAGAAGCCGGAAACATCGAAGCCCGCGCCGGTTATTTATTTTACCGACTTGTATCACCCGCACGGCGACCCAGATGACCATTTCGATTTGGCGTGTCTTTTTTCGCTAGCGGAGCAGGGGTACATCGACATCAAAGGCGTTGTCATCGACTATCCGCCGCAGTTTCGGCGCGGCGACCCTGCTTTAGCGGCTGTTGCGCAACTCAATCGGATTTGCGCTCTCAATGTGCCGACAATTGTCGGTTGTTCGACTTTACCCGCCAAGAAAGGCGATACACTGCCGAATCTTTCCAAGCGGGATGCTGCAAGCATTAACTGGATTATCGAAACACTGCGCAAGAGCGGCCAGCCCGTTGCAATGGTGATTGTCGGTTCGGCAACCGATGTTGCCGTTGCGGCAAAACGTGAGCCGGAATTATTTCGGCAAAAATGCAGCAGCATTTATCTTAACTCCGGTGCGACTCATCAGCCGAAGCCCGAAATGCTGGAATGGAACGTAAAACTGAATCCGGCGGCATATTCTACGCTGTTTGAATTGACCTGTCCGCTGTATTGGTTTCCGTGCTGGAGCATGTGTGAAGAACGTAAATCCGGCGAATGGGGAACCTTCTACTGGCTGCCGCACAGCACTGCGTTTGACGGAGTTTCTATACCGGCGAAGCACTATTTTTGGTTTATGTTTTCCCGTTCCAGCGAACCGTTCTACCTGCGTAATCTGATGAACGATGTTCCGGCTGACGACTGGAATAAAATCCTTAAGGACAGACGCGGAATGTGGTCAACGGCATCGCTCTTGACGCTTGCCGGACAAACGGTTACGAAAACCGGCAAAATTGTTCCAATCGGCGAAGCAGGCGGCGAAAAATTGTACCAAATGGAACCCGTGAAAGTACTAACCGAAGACAACGGGCGTGTGAAGTGGGAACAAACGAATGAAAAGACGCAAATTTCGGTATTTCACGTTTTGGATGTACCGGCATATCCCGATGCGATGTCAACTGCCGTGCAAACGCTCTTGAGAAAATTGCCGGAATTTTAATGCACTCTGATAATAAGGAAATAAAAAACTTGCAGTCGGTCTGGTTTTACACTTGCCAACTCTTTTGATATATGTTAAAATCCACTCGGTTTAGAACATTTTCCGTTATATCTTGTCTGTTATGTTTTTATTCCGAATCATCACGGTTTTCGCTTTGCTGCTTCTTGCGGCGGTTCTGTCGGCGCAACCGGTGCCGCCGGTGCCGGGTTCCGACGGCACCGGCGGCGGAACCGGTTTCACTTTTCCCGGAATTACGCCATACAGCAACTATCATGGACCGCTTATCGCACCTGCGCCGCTGCCGGGTATTGCCGTAGGAAGCGGTGGTAATAATAGGACTTTGTCCGATACGGTAGCACCTTTTGACGAAACTGACCCCGCCAAAAGGAGAACGGGTGCCGTTCCCTTGACTGTTCCTATGGGAGAGACGGTCCCGTTGCCTTTTTTGCCAAGCCGGCCCTCAATGACCCGCGAAGAAATTGTTAAACAAAGGCAGAGGGAAGCATGGCAGCGTATCGCTATCCTGGAGCAGGACTTACGAAAAATTGAAAAGCAAACACGGATTCAGGATAGTTTACGCGAACTTCTCGGTGAAACAGATGCCATGCTGCCAAGTGTGCTGGCAGAACCCTTAGGAGGAAGTAAAGAACAATCGCCGTCAACTAACATAAAACCGGATGCAAATCCCAATGCCGTAGAGCAGAAACCGCCGCAGAACAATCAGCCGACGCAAAGTGAGTTGCGTCAGAAAGAAAAAACCGGACAGCGGTTGACCGAAGAAGAAAGAAAGGAACTGGAACATCAGAAAGAAGTAGAACGCATTGCAAATCTGAAAGACCCCGAAGAACGAAAAAAAGAGGAAGAAGCACTGCGTAAAAACGAGGAGCGGTTGAAACGCTGGAAGGAACGCCGGGCAGAAATGGAACGCGGAGCAAACCTTTTTGAGTTGCCGCCGAAGTCGGCTTTGTTCGACAACCTGTTGTCCGACGGAAAATGCCTTCTTTTTGACGGAAAAACCCTCTTCGGCTGGCGGGTGCAGAATGAAGGATATTACGGCGGAGGCAAGTTCACAGTTCAAGACGGTGAGATTTGCAGTGACCCCAAATATCCCGGACTGCTTTACACAACGAATCAATTCGGCGATATGTCCCTAACAATGGAATATAAAACGGATGCGGATGCCGAAGTGTATCTCCTTATGCGGACTGCGCCATCACCGAGGGATTTGGCAGCACAATGCTACGCCGTTATTCTAAACACGGGTAATAAGAATAATCCGCGCGGTTCAATACTCGGCAGAAACCGGCCTGCAACAGATCTGGTATCGGCAATAAATCCGTTGGCTGGAACTATTACCGGCAGAGAAAACGAGAAAAAATGGGAGGAAAGTTGGCACCGCGTCAATGTTCAGTTTGAAGCAACGCAACTTCAGGTAATTATCGACAACGGAGAGCCGACTTCTTTCTTCGATGCCAAGCCGCTCGGATACGGTTATATCGGACTGCTTGTTACGAAAGGGCAAGCCAAATTTAAGGACATCGTTTGGTCGCCCGGCGCGATAGTTCCGCTGATTGACGCAGTCACTCTCGAAAGAAATTGGCGGTATCGTCAGGAGGGGGAAAATGCCGTCAGAGTCAGAACTGAAGTTATAGCGCATCGTCCGCAGATAGTCCTGCAAGGCGGTCCCGGTGTTGTAGAATCGGTAGACAAATTCAATAATTTCGTACTTCAACTTGAGTACAACATCACCCATACTTCGGGCAGAACGGGAGTATTTTTCCGCAGTGAGCCGTGGAAAGAACGCAGCGGATACGAGGTTTCGCTTCAAAATTTTCCGTCGGCGGAAGAACGGAAAAGCATTTTTGGGGTTGATGCCGGTGCCTTTCGCGGCAACAAGAACGGGCGGTATGTCAGACCGGAAGACCAAAAATGGAACCATTTGACGCTTGTTGCGGTTGACCGGCATTTTCAAACGTGGGTGAACGGAATACCGGTTTGCGAATGGAGCGATAATCGGGAAGAAGGAACGGATGCCGCAACAGAGGCAATTTTACGGAAAGGAACGATTCAATTACTGCTGCCGGACAAATTCACCGACGTTCAGTTCCGAAATATCCGAATCAGCCGGATTAACCCCAGAGTGGAAAAACAGCGGACTTTTGACGACCGGACAAGGTCAACTTGGGAAAACATCAAAAAAGAAGAAAATGAAAAGAAAGCAGACCGGCAGAAAGACCAGGAAATGAAACAAGGAAAATAAAAATAAACTTGAGGGAACGTCCTGACGATAAGATATATGATACTGTTTAGACGGAACTTTTACGTTTTGCCGTTAAAGTTTATCTAAATTGTCCATTTTATCAAAGAGCGGACAAGGATGTTTCAAATGGCTCGAAGAAAATCAGCATTTTTATCTCTCGGCGGTTATTATCGCCGGCTCGTAAATTATCATTGCCGACTCGTAAATTGTGCATTTGTTTTCGCCGTTGCGCTTCTGGTGTCTATTTTGAGCGGTCAGTATGTCTTTGCGGACACCCATAATGTCACCACGATTCGTATTCTGACCAATCCGAATAACCAGTACTCCAGTTTGAATGCCCTTTTGGCAAATCCGGCGGGTGCTACCGCTAATGACGCGGCTAACGTTCCAATCATTTTTAACCTGAACAGGAACATAGTGTACAATCCGATAAATCCGGTAATTGTGCTAACCACTGATACCCAGAGCAATTTTCTCTACATTCAGCACGATTACAACTACATTTCGATTGATTACCCTGATTCTAATAACGCTTCGATGACAGGCGGCGGAGCAACACCGGCTTACACGCTGAATATCAATAAGGACGGCATCGGAACTTGGCGGCTTTACGGCGATAATAATGGGACCGGTACGAATGAGACATTTAACGTCAATGCGGGAATGCTGGAATTGTTTGACGGCAGTATTACGGTAAATCCCTCCGGTCAAAGCGGTACTTTTAACGTCAGCGGCGGTGCGGCATTCAACGTGCACAGAAGTGATACCAACGGCACAACGGTCACGGCAAAGCAAGGGTTTAATTTCGCTGCCGGAAGTACCATTGGACTTGATTTGACCAACAGTGCCGGTATAAGCAATCCGGTGCTGACACTAGCGGGCGGGAACCTGAATGCCGCCAATGGACGTACAATAAACTTGCTGGGTTTCAGCGGTACCGGAGGAGGTGCCATAGCACTCGATTTATTAAGATACAATTACACAGGTGCCGCACCGGTTGCTCCCGAAACATTTTCGGCTCCGCCGCTTCGGGCTGTCAATGAGAGTAAAGCAGCCCCGCAGGACGCGGCTTACGACCCGAACCTTGACTTCATGGTTCGCGGTGAAACGTGGAATGCTGTTGTTGCTGCTTCAGGCGGTCGGCTTGGAGGTACTCTGGAACAAACAAGTACCGTAGGGGCAAACAACGCAAATACATCCACAATTTCGATTGCGAACTACTTTGCACAAGTCGGAACCGTCAGGTGGAACGACGGGGGTGCGGATGATAATTGGAACGCAACTTCGTCAAACTGGACAGGAACCGGCAGCATAGCCGGCTCCGAAACCTTTCTTCACGGCGACAACGTTGTTTTCGGCGGTGCCGGCGAAACGGTGACCGTTCAAGCAGGCGGCGTTCAGATTGGGCAAATCGGCGGAAATGTCAGAAATGGAAACGGGATGCGGGCGGAGAGCGGGGAATACACTTTCGTCAATGATGCCGGCAGCATCATTGGAATTGACGGACCCGGCGGTGTGCATGTTACTTCACTGCTGGGAGCGGTTGCCCCAACCATCGTTACCTTTCAAAGTGCGAATTCATATTGGGGGGATACGGTTATTGACACAAACGGGCAGATTATTTTGCAAGATACTGCCGGTCTCGGTACGAGTAACGTCTATCTCAACGGCGGTGTACTCACTTTTGACACAACTGTCGCAGATGACCGCTTTTATAACGAAATTTACGGCACCGGCGGCGGAATCCTTGAAAAACTCGGACCTAACATGGTAACACTGTTCGGTGATAATATGTCCAATGCAGATACACATGTCACTGAAGGGTCATTACGGAATAACATCGGTACCGGTGTCCTGTATGTTTCTTACGATGCCTTCTATAATTCCAGTGAGAATGTTAACGATTACGGAACCGGCACGGGCAAAAGCCGAAGCATCGCCGGTTTGAATGACGGACTCAATGACACAGACCCGCCCGGCTTTGGCGGAACCGTCAATATGGGAACTAAACCGGCGAACGATGATGTTATCCTGACGATTGACGTTGAACAATTTTCGAGATATGAATTTCATGGACAAATCACCGGCGGTACAACCCCTGATAACGGTGTAAAAGTCAATAAGAGGGGAAAAGGGACGCAGATTTTCAGCAGTAACACCGTGGATGAGGGCAGAAATAATAATTATACCGGAGGAACCGTTGTTTATGACGGATACCTGATAGCGAAAGAGAATTTGCAATATGACCCGTCTGACCTTGATACTGAATATCGTTATAGAACTACGCCGTTTGGTACAGGGACAGTTACCATAAATAAGCCCTTTCAGAATCCGGAAAATTCGGCACTGATATTTGACATCAATCATGATGTCACCTTTCCTGACCCGATACCTTATCCGCCGGTTGCGGTTGCCCGCGTGGGTAATGTATTCAGGGGAGACGGTAAAGTCATTAAAAGAGGCGATGCGGTTTTATCACTTTACGGCGATTCCAGAGGCGGAACGAACCGTATTGATAATTACATCGGACGTGTAGATGTCCAAAAAGGTTATTTGCGCATTGAGCATAATTATGCACTAGGCAAAGCGGAAGATATCACACTTTATGGAGACAACCCGAATACTGCCGAAAATGAAAAAACCGTTTTGCAGTTTTTGGCAGCGGACAGTACCGGAGGACCGCTGGGGGCACCGACTTTGCTGCCGGGCAACACCCGTGATAATCCGTTTGACCGTGTTATTACCGGTGCGGGAGACGTTGAAGTTTTGGAGAACACCATATTGTATTTGAAGGGTACTAATGATGCCGATTCGGTACTGGGACCGGGTACCGTTATCGGCGATTCGGACTATACTGGAAAAACTATAGTCAAGGGCGGTGCCGAATTGATAATCCGCAATGCGGCTGGCACCGGCAATACCAGTGCTGTCGTAATGGAAAAAGGCGACAGTGCCCCGCTGCCGAGTCCGAGTACTTTTACGCTTGATTTTGACAGCGCAGATGACGGCGCGGGCGGACAGCGGTATGACCGCTATATTACCGGAGCGGGAAATTTGCAAAAGATGGGTGCCGGTGCAGCGTATCTTGTCAGGGAAAATTCTGTATCTCCTGATAATGATTATACGGGCAGAACGCTTATTAAAGAAGGCGTATTGAAAATTGCATACGCCGGTGCAACAGGCGCGAAAGATATACCGCCGGATCAGAATGTCGAAATATCCGCCGGAGCAAAACTTGAGTTGGCGTTTGATATTGATGAGACATACGAAAAAGGAATTACGGGGGCGGGTTCATTGGCGAAATCCGGCAGCACAACCGCAACATTGGGCGGCATTTCAAGTTATACCGGCGGAACTTATATCTATGAAGGAACGCTTTCATTTTACAATGCTGACCCATTAACCGTAGGAAATTTGGGAACCGGCGGCATATATTTCCAGCGGGGCGGCGGCATTTTGCAAAACAGAAACGACGTGAACGATTTGAATCAAGATGTTTATATTGACTCTGATTCAACTGCGACTTTTGAGACACTGGCAAACTTAACAAACTCGCAGGGTATCTATAACAATAATGTACCGGGCGGTACGAGAAGCGAACTTGTAAAAATCGGCAGTGCAAATTTATATCTTAACGGTGATGCCGAATGGACAGGAAGCACAATCATAAAAGAGGGCTGGCTCCACAACAATGTACCGGAAACAACGGACTTATATGTTTATACCGGAGCGGGTTACAATACCGGAACCGGTACCTCTGTAGGCGGCGGGAGGAACGAAAGAACCGTTGCGTCCATTCACGGAGAAAATGATTTCAGCGGCGGCACAATAACTGTTGTCAGCGGTACAGACCTTGTTGTTAAATATCGTGATAAGTCAAAGAAAGATATTTTTGCCGGCACTATTGAAGGAGAAGGCGGTTTGGTTTTTGACGCAGAAGGCACAACACTGCACTTGACCGGCGGAAATACTTACTTGGGAAGCACGACAATCCGCGGAGTTAACGGTACACTCATCGGAAACATTTCGACAAACACATCGTTGGATATCGGACTCAGTAATACGTACAAGTCGGACGGCAGAGACCGGCAAATCCGGCAGTTGACCGGTTTCGGCGATGTCGATATGCAGGGTAAATCACTGACGATTGCCCAGAACGACCCATCGAAAAATCCGGTTTTCAGCGGGCGGATTCTCAACGGTTATAATTTGAATAAAATCGGTATCGGTTCGCAGCATTTAGCGGGTAATATAAATATCAGCAGCAATGTAGAAGTCAGAAACGGTGAATTGATTCTCGGCGGATTGAATCTCAACGGCGTAGATTTTCCGGCAACAGTCAATATCGGGAAGGACTTGATAGTACATCCTAAATCCCTCTCTGATATTCCAACCTTGACGGTCAAGAAGAATGCGGCAATCAATGTAGGTAATAATTTTAACGTTCAGGGACAACTGAATTTTGATGCCGACAACTCGCTCGTTGAAGCCGGAAGTTCCGTGACGCTAGGCAAGGATTCCATACTGAATGTTACCGGTATCGGCAATAATGACCTCGAATTGATTATCCGTTCCAAAGGTGCGCCGATTAACGATGATTTCGGAACAGTTACCGTTGCAGGTTCTGCACCTACGCAGGATTTTCTGGTACTCGGCGTGCAAAAATCAGAAGATAAAAAAGAAATCTGGGTCGGACAAACACTCAGTTGGTATGCGGGCAATGATGCACACGGAACTTTCACCCTGCAAGGAGGAAGCAGTTATTACCGTGTCGGTCGTGAACTTCACGATGTAAGCGGCACGTTTGACCCGGCGGTATGGGATGGTAAAACGCTCACCAAGAAAGGCGAAGGAACACTGGAATTAAGCCGGCAAAACACTTATACCGGTCGAACAGTTGTCGATGACGGAACGCTGAAATTAACACACGAAAAGGCAACCGGCGGCTCTTCCGGCATTATCCTGTCAGGCGGAACTTTGGAAATCGACTTTGACAGCCGAGACCGAAACGGAGTATGGTCAAACGGTCTGGAAACGCTCATTAGCGGTGCCGGCGGAGTCAGG
>WRCR01000106.1 GCA_009783865.1 Planctomycetaceae bacterium
ACACCTACGCAGTTCAGAAGGAAACGCACAGCGATACAATAGCATGTATCGCAGCACATTACTTCACAAACATCCCATCGGAGATTTTGAGTGTTTCTTCGACGAGGACCTGTCCGCCTTCAGTACCTATAACAACGCTTTGCGGAATCGCACTGTATCCGCCATGCTGATACGCTCGCTTTTTGTCATCTTTAATTTTCGCCTTTGTGCGAGAAACTCTCAATTTAATACCGAAAAGACCACACACGACCACGTGAACATGTGGAAAAATTTCGATTACATGTTGTCGCAAAGTGGCAGTAAATTTTCCGCAAAATGGGATTGATTTTTTGAAAAATATAAAGAATAATAAAAAAAATGGGAGTCGTGGAGGTGTCCTCGGCGAAATACAAACATCTTTATTCAAGAGAAATACAAATACAATGGAAAACATGAATGTTGAATTAGGTGATTTGAGGGGGGGAGTAGAAAGACGACAGATTGTAGACGGCAGTAATTCGAAAACTGCTATCTGCCGTCTGCGGTATTCCGCATTTACCCTTGTGGAACTTCTAGTTGTTATTGCCATTATTGGCGTTCTCATCGCATTGCTTTTGCCTGCTGTTCAAGCCACCCGTGAAGCGGCAAGACGAATGCAATGTACAAACCACATGAAACAACTGACATTGGCTATTCATAACTACGCTGACACTAATGATTCGGCTATCCCAAACTTTGGTTCGGTTAGTACTAGGCATCACGATTCAGCACCGATGATTTCCCTGCTGCCGTTTATAGAGCAAGCGGCTCGTTGGAGCCAGGTGCCGAAAGTTCCCTGGCAGGGACATAACTACTGTCCCGCTTATGTTGGTCCGATTGACACCATCGCCTGTCCTTCGGACGATAGAACGCTGCAAGTCGAAAATCTGGAATTTTCCGGTTGGAATTCAGCGAGTCCCAGTAATCCGACCTCGCCCAATTGGGGGCAAGAAGCAACGCGTCACCGGTACCACACACGTACCAATTATGTGTTTAGCGGAGCGGATTACACGAATTATACACACTACATGAACAATCGAGCACCATTTGGAACATCGGGACTGGAATCCGGTTTAGGACCGCGTGAGTGGAGGTATTTTGCAAGCGTTGAAGACGGGCTGTCCAATACGGTATTCATTGCCGAGCGGTCAATTGCCGAATCCCGATACCACATCTCCAGTTTCGTTATGAATCTCACCGTCTCAATCATCGCTACACCGTTGAATTGTTTGAACTACAAAAAGAATGCTATCGCTCTTGACAAGGACAAGGTGAATGCCGCAGGCACCACCACCGCCACCTCAAACGCGTGGGAATTTTCAGGACGCCGCATCGGTTCTGCTTTGGTCTTATACAATCGTTTTTTCACGATTCTGCCGCCCAATTCACCGAGTTGTGTGCAGGAGTCAGTCGGTTACGGACCAGGGTTGATTTCCGCAACTAGTTATCATTCCGGAGGAATCAATGTTTCTTTGGGAGACGGTTCTGTTCGTTTTCTTTCGGACACGATATATTGCGGTACGCTGACCAACTATGCCCAAGGAGAGAGTTCCTCCAGCAACGGTGGCAGGACTGGACAGTCCCCGTTCGGTGTTTGGGGGGCACTCGGTTCCATTAACGGCGGAGAATCCACCGTCCTTTAACAAACAAGCATTATTTTACGCCAAAATCCGGGGTTATGCCTTCGGTATAACAAACTAATTAAGGAGAACACAATGAAATCGACATTTCGCCAATACCATACAGACGATAGATGTTTGAATAAAGCGTTTACTCTCGTCGAGTTGCTGGTTGTCATCGCCATCATCGGCGTTTTGATTGCCCTTCTGCTGCCTGCCGTTCAAGCGGCGCGCGAAGCGGCGCGCCGAATGCGCTGTACAAACAACATTAAACAAATAACACTGGCTATTCACAACTACGCCGATGTTAACGCTTCTACGATTCCCAATTTCGGGTCATTCGGGACTGTTAGCAGTGTCATGCAGCACGATTGGGCACCAATGCTTTCTCTGTTTCCCTATATGGAACAAACGGCTCGTTTTGAAACAATTCCGAAAACAGCGTGGCAGGGATTTAACTATTGTCCCGGCTATATCGGTCCTATGCCGAGTATCGCCTGTCCTTCGGACGGATTGACCCTGAAAGTGGAAACCTTGGATTATCCCTGGAACCCGGCAAGCCCTGCTAACCCGCCCGGTTGGACTGACTCCGGCGGTACCACTCCAGAAAATGAAACCATGCGGAATCGGCATCATACCAGAACTAACTATGTATTCAGCGGAGCGGACTACACGAATTACACACACTACATGAATAATCGGGCACCCTTTGGAACATCGGGGTTAGTAAGCGGTTTAGGTACACGTGAATGGAGAAAATTATCAGGTGTTCACGATGGACTCTCCAATACAGTTTTTGTTGCCGAGCGTAGTGTTGCTGATTCTCGGTACCATATCTCCAGTTTCATTATGAATCTCACCTCATCTGTCATTGCCACTCCGTTGAATTGTTTGAATTACAAGGAGAGTTCGACTGCACTCAAACAATCCGCTGTGGATGGAGCGGGTACTACAACAGCAGGCTCAGAAGTTTGGGGATTTTCAGGACGGCGCATCGGCTGTGCTTTAATCTTGTATAATCGTTTTTTCACTATTTTGCCGCCCAATTCACCGAGTTGTGTGCAGGAAGCAGTCGGCTACGGACCAGGATTGATTTCCGCAACAAGTTATCATTCCGGGGGCATCAACACCTCTATGGGAGATGGTGCTGTCCGTTTTCTTTCGGAAACGATATATTGCGGCACATTGACGAGTTTCGCACAAGGAGATAGTGCCGCGGATAATTTACGCCGAACTGGACCGTCTCCATTTGGCGTTTGGGGAGCACTTGGCTCCATCAACGGCAGTGAATCAGTTGCGCTTCCATAAACCTACTTACAGATAAAAATTTCTATGAGACAACATACTATTATTTTTTTCTTGTTAATTTTTGTTACATTTGCTGTGTCCGGATGCGGTACGAGTGCGAATCTTTCGGGACTTGTTCCGGGTCAAGGTACCGTTTTTTACGAAGGCGCACCGTTGGCAGGGGCGACAGTTACGTTTCATCCGGTTCAACAAAGTGAGATAGAGCGTGCCGCTTCGGCGATAACGGACAGCAATGGACAATTTAAGTTGATGACTCTCCAACCCAATGACGGTGTGCTGCCGGGAGAATATACCGTAACTGTCCTTAAAATGAAAACACCGGAAATTGATGCTGAAACACAGCGAAAAATAATGTACGGAGAACTTCCTCCGCAACCGCAGTTGCCGCCGGAACATCTCGTCAACGTAAAATATACAGATGTGAAGACAAGCGGAATCAATTTCACCGTCGGTCCCAAAGGGGATAAGAACATTGAAGTTCGTTTGGTTAAATGAATTTTTGGAGAAATACTATGCTTAACAAGAAAAATTATGTTTCAAGACGGTGTTTTTTGGCGGGTTCCCTTGCTGGTTTGACGGTTTCACCATTGGTCATTCCGGGGTCTGTACTCGGAAAAGACGGCTCCATTCCGCCGAGTGACCGAATCACTATCGGTATGATAGGTGTCGGAGGAAAAGGAAATCACGCCATTCAAACGATGAAGCCGCTGCCCGACCACCAGATAGTCGCTGTCTGTGATTGCCGCCGCGACCGTGCTGTGCGCGCACACGATATCGTGAATCAGATGTATGCGGAACGAGCATCCAAGGGTTCATATAAAGGTTGTACCCTTTACGACGACTTCCGGGACATATTGATTCGGGACGATATTGATGCCGTCTGGGGAACCATTAACGACCATTGGCATGGTCCGATGTTCAGCCGAATGGTAAAAGCGGGTAAAGATGTCTATGGAGAAAAGGTGTTGACTCGATACATCGGTCAAGGAATTTCACTCTGCAAGCAGGTACGGGAATACGGTGTAGTCTTCCAAACGGGAACGCAGCAGCGCAGCCAAAAGATTTTTCGGCAAGCGTGTGAATTGGCACGTAACGGGTATTTAGGCAAAGTTCACACTATCGAAGTTGCCGTTCCGCGCGGACAAGCGTATTCCTGCGTTCCTCCGTCCGAACCGCCAGCGGGATTCAACTGGGATATGTGGTCTGGTCCCGCGCCGTTGATTCCCTTTGATGAACGGCGTGTTTCTTATCCTTGCCTTTATATGATTTCACACTATTGCGCCGGTTTTGTAACGAACTGGGGTGTACATCACCTCGATATTGCCGGTTGGGGTATGCCGGAGGTTTTTGAAAAGCCGTTTGAAATCGAAGGAAAGGGTGTGATGCCCTCTGAAGGAATGACCGACACATGGGTCACATGGCGTGCCTCGTTCCGATATGAAAGCGGATTACATCTTGATTTTTCCAGTACCGGAGACCCGCATCCGCAAGGTTGCCGCTTTGTAGGCGACAAGGGCTGGGTGCATGTCAACCGCGCGGGAATCAAATCTGAACCGGCTTCGTTATTGGATGTCAAATTGAAGGATTCGGACATTATGCTCCATCGCAGTCCCGGTTTTGCTGACCCTTCTACGGCACACATCGCCGACTTTTTCCGTTCTATCCGAACCCGTCAAGACCCTGCATCGCCGGTTGAAGCCGGACATTTGGCAACGACACTCGGCAACGTGTGCGACATCGCCATGCGTATGAGACGCAAATTAAAATGGAACCCCCAAGAAAGTTGTTTCGTCGGAGACGACGCTGCAAATAGAATGCTTACCGTTGCTGAACGAAGTCCCTGGACAATGGAAACTTAATCTTACCTAACTAACACACTATGGAAAAGTACACATTCCTGTTGTTTTTATCGGTTTTTTTCCTCGGAAACATAGTAGAACACATTAGTGCAGATGAAAAAGGCGTGCCACTTGAACATTCATGGGATGTCATAAAGATGTATCAATACGGCAATGACCTTCAGGTGCTGATTAACATAGAGTTGGGCATTCGCACCTCAAATGTTTCTTCCGAGACACAAAGTGATTTGGCGGCAAAACTTGCGGCATATCTGAATGACGAAACGACACTTGCAGGACGACAGTTTGTTTGTTTGCAACTGCGATTCATTGGAACATCTGCACAGGTACCGGTGTTGGCGAAATTTCTGAATCTACCGGAGGATTCTGATAACGCCCGTATGGCACTTCAGGCGATTGCCGGTGAAGAATCGTTGGCGGCACTGCGTGAGGCATTGAAAACTTTAAGCGGCAGGAATATTACCGGTGTCATCGAATCGTTGGCAGCCCGCAAGGACTTAAAGTCAGTTCCAGAATTGATTAAGTTAATCAACTCCGAAGACAGAACAGTTGCCATTGCTGCGGTTAAAGCACTTGGCGCATTTGAATCGGGAATAGAGGCACTTTTGAAAACCAATAATCCCGATTTGGAACAGGCGCGTTTGCGTGCATTGCTCCGAATCGCTAATCAGCTTTGTACCGACGGAAAAAAGGAAAAAGCAGGAGAGATTTTCGATAAACTTTCCTCACCTGAAATACCCAAAGCGTTCCGCCGCACGGCACTTGCCGGACAACTGAAAATTCTTTCTGAAGCAAACCGAAAGGAAACAGTTTACAGATGGTTCTCTGAAGACGATGCGGAGAAAAATCGGGTTGCCGCATCTCACTTAAACGAATTATCTGCGGCACAACTTGACGAATTGACCGGGAAACTAGACCGATTGCCTGCGCAATCAAAAATTGTTTTTCTGAAAATCGCCGCTGAACGTCAGAGTGAGCAAACGATGGAAATGTTGCGCAAAGTTCTGGAACACGGCAGCGAAGCAGAACGACTGGCTGCGTTGCGTGTAGTCGGTTCGACCGGTGATGTGGAAGCCATCCCGCTGCTGATTACCCTGCTAAAAGAAAATAACGCCGTTTTGCTGACGGCAATAACGGATGTCTTTCACCAATTTCCTAAAGAAGATGTATGCAAAGCATTTTTGCCTGTCCTTGACCAGCCGGCATTGAGGCAGCAAGCCCTTGATATTTTAAGTGCAACGAGATGTTATGCGGCGATTGACCCGCTCATTCCGCTTGCAAAAAGTGAAGATGCAACTCTTTTCGTGCCGGTCATTGCCGCTCTTGGCAAGATTTGCGACCCGGATAGAAGCGATATTCCGCGTATGCTGAAACTTTATCTTGCAAGCCGACCGGGTGTTCATCAGGAGCAGGTTGAACGCGCCATAGTGGTGATATGTGAAAAAGACCCTAATCCTGACACAAGGGCAAACCTTCTTCTTGAATTTCTCAAGAAGGAAAAAGGCGGATTGAGTTCCGACCTTCTTGTCAGGTCTCTTCCTCTTTTGGGCAGAGTTGGAAATCGGGAAATCGCTGCCATAGTTCTTCCCTTGCTCAAAAGCGAGAGAACAGACCTTCAACGGTCGGCAATTCGCGCCCTTTGTAACTGGCCCAATGCGGATTATCATGACACTCTTTGGAGTATTGTTAAAGAATATTCAAATAGTGAATATTCTCGGTGGGCATTACGTGCTTATATACGTGTGGTAACACTCAAAAGCGACCGCCCGGATACCGAAACATTTGCTATGTTAAAAAAAGCGATGCAGGCAGCAAACGATACTGCGGACAAACAATGGTGCCTGAGCCGGTGTATCGTGATTCGCACAATGGAATCGGTAGAGTGGGCGGCAAGTTACCTTGATGATACCGCTCTTGCTCAAACTGCCTGCGAGGCACTTGCGGAACTTGCACGGCATCGTTTTTTGCGCGAACCGAATAAAGAAAGGTTTATCCCTATACTAGATAAGGTTGAAAAAACCGCAAAAGACCCTAAAATTATTGACAGTGTTCAGAAATCCCGACTGGGTATGTAATTTTCTTTGTGACAGTCAAATTGAAAGAGAGTGTATTTATGAGTTATAGAAATATCATCAGCCAACTGATGGTTTTAGCCGTTGTCTTTTGTGCATCGGCTTCGGTTATCGCTCAAACACCGGCAAAGGAACAGAATAAAATCCGTGTTTTGTTTCTTTACGGAGGTCACGGCTTTGACGAAAAGGCGATGTATGCAATGCTCGACTCTTTCGCCGATGTAACGTATGATAAGGCGGAAATGCCGAAAGCATTGGATTTGTTCAAGCCGGGACTCGAAAAGAAATATGACTGTCTCGTAATGTACGATTCTTATAAGTTTCCTTTCACGAAGGAACAAACGGAACAATTCAAAGCCCTCCTTAAAGAAGGAATCGGATTGGTCGTCCTTCACCACAGTGTTTGGGGTTTCAACGGCTGGGATGATTTTGCCGATATCACAGGTTGTCAATACTTCTTCAAAGACGGACATGAAATTAAGGGGAGCAAGTTTGTGCAATCGACTTGGGCACACGGTCAGACGATGTCCATCAAAGTTGCCGACAAATCACATACGATTACAGCGGGAACAGACGATTTCACGATGGTTGACGAAACATATGCCCAAGGGTATATTCACCCCGATGTGCATGTGTTGTGGACGACAGACCATCCAAAGTCGGATAAAGTCATCGCTTGGACGTGGAAGTACGGCAACAGTCCTGTTTTTACAACCTTGCAGGGACACGATGCGCTATCCTACAACAATACGAATTTCCGTAGGACTGTTCATCAAGCAATACAATGGACAGCAGAACAAATTCGTAAAAAATAGATGTTTGGAGAACAACAATGCGTAATATGAAAAATTACATTTCAAGACGGCTTTTTTGGGCAGTTATCATTGCCGGATTGGCGGTTTCGCTGCTGACAGTTTTGGAAACATCCAACGCACAGGAAAACCGTAAATTGTCGGCTGGTACAGCAAAAGTTAGTATCAATCCCGAAGTGTTTCCGGTAATTGTCAACGGCGGTTTCTTATCCCGAACCGTTGATAAAGTTGTTGAACCGGTTTTTGTCCGTGCATTAGTACTCGATAACGGTTCCTGCCGCATCGCATTGGCAACAATCGATGTTTGTATTCTCGATACGGGACTGTGCAACTCCATACGGGAAACAGTTTCATCAGAAACGAAAATACCGGCAGACCATATCATGGTCATGGCAACGCACACACATTCGGGCGGTTCTACAGTAGGTGCGTTGGGGGCTCCGCAGGACAAAACGTATTCTGACCTTGTCCTTGCACGAACAGTTGAAGCCCTCGTAAAAGCCGCTTCACGTCTTGTGCCTGTCAAGGTTGGCTGGGGGGCAGTGCCTTATCCTGAAGGAACCCATTGTCGGGTATGGATAACCCGTCCAGACGCGATGCTTACCGACCCTTTCGGTGATACTACGGTTCGTGCAATGATGCATCCGGGGTATCAGAATCCTGCCTTCATTGGTCCCTGCGGTCCCGTCCACAATCAGTTAAGTGTCGTTGCACTACAGACCTTGAATGGCAAACCTTTTGCCGTTTTTACCAATTACTCGATGCATTATTTCGGAAGCGGTGCTATTTCACCGGACTATTTCGGCTTTTATTGCAAGCAACTCGAAGAACATCTTGGCATTGATTCCTCTAAGGATTCGTCCGGTATTGTTTTGCTTTCACAGGGAACGAGCGGCGACCTGCATTGGATGAACTATGACAAACCGAAGGCAGATATAAGTATTCGGAATTATGCGGCAAAGGTGGTTGATATGACGAAAGGATTGCTCGAACAAACAGCGTACCGTGATTGGGTGCCTCTTGGTGCTGAACAAATTATCCAGACCTTTGAGCGTCGCCGTCCCGATGAGTTTCGTCTTGCATGGGCGCGTGAAAAAATCAGAGCGATGGAAGACCGTGTGCTTCCTAAAGACAGGTCGGAAGTGTATGCGTATGAAGCAGTTTTCCTTGACCAAGACCCCAAACGTGATATTCCATTGCAAGCGATGCGAATCGGTGATGTCGGTATTACCGCAATTCCTTGTGAAGTTTATGCAATAACCGGACTGAAACTTGCCCAGCGTAGTCCGTTTGACATTCAAATCACCGCGGAACTAACCAATGGCGGCGAAGGGTACATTCCGCCGCCGGAAATTCATCCTTTCGGCGGTTATAATACTTGGCCTGCTAGATCTGCAGCATTGGTACCTACAGCAGAAACGGAAATTGTTGATATATCCCTTTCGTTTTTGGAAAAGCTGGCAGGCAAAAAGCGGAAGCCCCATATCTCGGTTGAGACCAACTACTCAAAAGCGGTGCTAGCCGACAAACCATTTGCTTATTGGCGGATGGATAATATCGATGGTAACTCTTGCCCGGACAGTGTTATAGGAGAAAAAAGAGCAGGTACTTATTTCCCGCGTGCCGCTTACTGGCTGGAAGGACCAAATCTTTCATCATCGGATGACAAGAAATTGTATATTCCGGCAGTTCATTTCGCTGGCGGATATGTAAAAGGAAATCTCGCAGGACTTCCACAAAATTATTCCTTTGAGACGTGGATTTGGAACGGTTTAGACGCTGAAAACCGGTTGGTGACGGGATATTTCTTTTCGCGAAATGAATCTGACGCTAAGGCATTCGGAGACCATATCGGTATTGGCGGCACCTATAATAACGGCGAATCAAAGAACCGGATTTTCCTTTACAATGGAGACAACCACAAGCAAATGCTTGTTGGAAAGTCGGAAGTTCCTTTCAAAGAGTGGGTTCATGTTGTCTTAACTAGGCAAGGTAATCAAGTTTCACTTTATGTCAACGGTCAATTGGATGCGCAGGGTGAAATTCCGCGTTCCTTCGCCGACGATGAGCCAACCGTGTATGTCGGCAACAGAAGCGATAGATTTGCCGGATTGGAAGGTAAAATGACTCAAACGGCATTTTATGACCGGGTATTGACTGCTAATGAGGTTGAAAAACACTGGAACGCAGCAAAAATGGGCGGAAGTCCATGATAGGTGCGCCTGTCCAGAAGATTTGAGTACCGTTCCTGAACGGCACCAAGACGATTAATTTTCACGAAATTTGACACTGCAGCACCAAAATTGTTATTTATCCATCTCTTGTGGTTATTTGCGTGAGGCGGTGGAGTTTGTTACCGCGTTCAAAGTGCAGTCGATTCAATGTTCGATGCCGTTTCGGCAAACGAACTTCGCGGTACATGTCCAACGCAATGCGGTTTTCAATATGACTCTTCGGTATCTCTTCCACCAAGGAATAGCACTGTACAGTACCGCACAGTACCGCCGCGATCCGGGAACGACTCTATGTCTCTCCATCGGGCGATCGTGAAATGGCTGGGGACTGATCCATACAGCGGCTGGCGACGCATAAGGAACTATGGGGGCATTGTTCGTATGAGTAAAAACAAGCCATTGTCCTGCCGAGGTTCGTAACGAATGTGTGCCGCAAAGGTTGACTATCAGCGACAAGCAGGATTGGAAAATTCCAAAAACAAAATAGGGCAATTAAACAAGTTGCGTAGAAAGAGTCCGGAGATTAGATTAGATTAGATTAGATTAGATTAGATTAGATTAGATTAGATTAGATTAGATTAGATTAGATTAGATTAGATTAGATTAG
>WRCR01000107.1 GCA_009783865.1 Planctomycetaceae bacterium
ATCCAATGCCGTCAATGCACCAAGTTGTCCGACATGCGGCGAACATACAAAAGAATACTGTTGAAACTTGAGCATCTGTTCAATCAAATCAGTCGGACCATGAGCGAAGCCGACCCGCCAGCCCGGCATGCCGAATGTTTTGCTAAATCCGTCCATTACAAGCGTTTGCGGATTGTATTCAGCAGGCGAAACGAATTCTTCATAACAAAACGCACTGTAAATCTCATCGCTGATGAGCAAAATGTCATGCTTTGCGGCAAGTTCCGCAATCGCTTTGACTTCTTCCCGATTCGCAACATTACCGGTTGGGTTGGAAGGCGAATTGAAAATGATTGCCTTCGTTTTCGGGGTAATGGCATCGGCGAGACGCTGAATATCAAACCGGAAATCGGGATAGGTATCGATAATCACCGGCGTTCCGCCAGCCATCTTGACGGTAGCATCATACATCACGAAGTAAGGGTCGAAAAATATCACTTCGTCTCCGGGGTCAACGGCAACGAGCATTGCCAGCACCAGCGCGCCGCTGGTTCCGCTCGCAATGAACACGGAACGGTCGGAATGATGATACTGTTCGTCAACCCGTTTTTGTATTTCACCCCGCAGTGTTGCGAGTCCTTGCGTAGGAGTATATCCGCCTTTGGCAGAATTGATGGCATCTACCATTGTTTTTCGGGCTTCGGGCGGTACATCGAAGTCCGGCTGTCCGATTGACAAGTTAATCGGGTTCGTCAATTTTGCCGCTAAATCAAACACTTTGCGGATACCGGACGCTTCAAAAGTACCGGCGCGCTTTGAAATCCAACGTGAAGTCATTGTCTGAAAAACCTAAAAAAAGTTCAAATTTGAAAGGAAAAACGAAACAACTGCCGTATTTTAACACAATGAAAAAGTTTCGCAAGAGCAAAAAGTGACGCTCGGAAAGAACAATACCAGCCGCCGATGGCAACCGGCGGAAGGCAAAATCGTTAAAATAGGCAGTTTTTGGGTATCCGAATCAATATAAATGGACACAAAACAGATAAAAACGGAAAGATTTGCCGATTTTTCCTTGCATTTCGGCGGAAAGTATATTATAATGGAATGGGTATACTTTTTGTGGTGCAAACAAGAAGAGATTGCTTCCTCTACTGTTTATACTGCTTTTTTGTGCATATTTAGAACGAATTCGGAACGTCCGACAGAGCAAAGTCAATGCCAAACGAAGAGAATAGAGACAAAAGAACGGAAAATACCGACAACCGTCCCGACGAGGCGGAACAACCGATATCGGCGGAGGAACAGCAGCGTTTCAGCGGTATTTTTCCAGACACGGCTCCAACACGGAAAAAAGTGCGGCAGGGAAGTTTTGACACAGATTTTGACCCTGCTAATACCCAGATGAACCGCCAATTTTCCGGCATTTTCAATACGGGTATTAACGGTAATACGGATGTCGGACCAGATGGAAAAAATGACAGCGGAGGGCGTGACAATATCGGGCAAAGCACCGCCCAAGTCAGACAGCGTAAAAAGGCTGCGCCAAAAACGGAATTTTTCCAGAAATTACCATTGAGCAAACCGTATGAAATAAGACGACTGTACATTCTTCTCGCAGTTTTTATTCCCTTCACATTATTTGCCTATTTTCCTGCGATTGTATCACTGGTTTCGACATGGCGGCATCAGATTGATTACGGTCACGGTTTTTTTGTGCTGCCGCTGGTAGTTTTGTTTCTTTACCTGCGCTTTGACACATATCCCGGTACACGCTCGGCATTGACCTGGTTCGGTCTGGTACCGCTGCTCTTGTGTTTTTATATGCGCTACGTCGCGGCTACCCACTTTATGGACGCGCTGGAACAATGGTCGATTCTGCTGTGGATTTTCGGTATTGTTTGGTTTTTTTACGGAAACAGGGTTTTCCTTTGGGCTTTACCTTCGCTTGCCTACCTTGCGTTTATGTTTCCGCTTCCTTATCGGTATGAAGTGCTGCTGCGCGGTAAATTGCAGGAAATGGCGGCGCAATTCGCTGCCATACTGCTGCAAATAATGCGGGAGCCGGCGATTGCCATCAAAAACACGATTCGAATCGGCTCACACGAATTGGAAGTCGCCCAAGCGTGCAGCGGCATCCGGTTTTTAATCAGCATCTTGGCTATCGCTTTTGGAGCGGTGCTGCTGATGCGGAGACCCTGGTGGCAGAACGTCCTTGTTATTGCAATGGCTGTCCCGCTGGCAATTTTCGTCAATGCCGCCAGAATAGCGATGACGGGTATTTTGTTGGTGCATTTCAGCGACATTCTTGAAAAAATCAAACCGGCAGGACAAAACACAGGTGTTTTTGCAGACGAGATTGCCGGTATCACGATGATATTCGTTGCCGTAGGTATATTTTTCTCCTTCATTTGGTACATCGGCAAGGTTTTCCGGCAGGTAGAAATATAGAACTGAAACAGGCGGCATGGCACAAAAATTGCTAAAGACGACATGGCATAGAAATTGCTGTACAATATTGTGGTGTTTCGGCAGGTTGAAATTATGAAACCGGAATGTGGTTCACAGAAAAAAGGGTAAGGGGTTGCAGGTAAGGGGTTTTAGGAAAAAAGAAAAAATATACAGAATCTTTCATTTGCTTAAATTATAAGGTATATTGCCGAAAAGAATGCGTATCGAGTGTTAAAAAACTCTAGGAGAGATTGATGTCACAAAACAACGAAGATTTGCCAGATGAACAGTGGCAGGGCAGCGGGATAGTTGTCGGCAATTCCGGCAACAGTCAGAATGTCGCGGAACCGGCACAGGGTGCCTACGGCGCACCGCCGTATGGATACGATGTCGGGCAGCCGTTTGACGGCAGCGGTTATACAGAACAAAGGCAGCCGGATTTCGATTCAGTGGAATTTGCCAAAATTACTCCGCAGATACTTGTTTTACTCGTATTGACCGGTTTGAAACGAAACTGGAAATGGGCGGTTCCCACTGCATTTACTCTGGCGGCTGTCGCTTTCGGAACCTTGTATTTCCTGTTTCCTATCAAGTTCGAAGCAAAGGCGTGGATACAGATTCTTTCGAGGAAACCGCATTTTATTTTTAGCGAAACTGAACAGCGGCAGTATAAAAATCTTGTACAGACGCAGTTTTCGATAATACGAAGCCCCTTGATTATTGACCGGGCGTTAGAAAATCCGAAAGTAGCAAACCTTGCCTGTGTTTTGCGGGAAAAAGACAAACCGGGTTGGCTTGGAAAGAGTATCCGTCTCAATGCGTCAAACAATTCGGAACTTATTAACATTTCGATTGAAACCGATGATGCGGCAGCATCGGAAATTATCGTCAACGGCGTTGTGGACGCTTACCTTGAATACATAGAGACACAATCGCAGGATTGGAATACGAAATTGCTGACGCAGTTGACGCTGGAATTGAGTCGGCATCAGGCAACAGCCCGTTTTTTACAGGATGAAATACGTTCCAAGATGGCAGAAGCGGCTCAGAAAGGAGGTTCAGCCAACACAGAAGGCGGAATAGGCGGCGGTTTTGTGCAAGGGGAATCCTTACAGCGCGACCTTTATCTTGCGGAATCAAAACTTGACTCCTTAACGGCAGAAAAGAAAATGTTACAGGAAATGATAGGCGATTCCAGCCGACACGGTTTGCCGCCAGCGATGCTGAGCAATATCATTGCAAACGACCCAGTAATAGGACGGTTACAGGATATGCGGTCGCAACTGGAAGAACAGTTGGCATCGCAGAGGGAAGTCATCGTTAGGAAGGACGACCCGAAAATATTCTCTTTGAATGAAAGAATCAATAAAATATCGAAACAGATGGAGGAGCGGAGAAATTCGTTAATGGAAAATTCCTCCGGGGACATGCAGCGGATAATGATTGCCGATATGGAACAAAAAATCTGGACAAAAGATATGGACATTCGGGCTATGCAGATATACGTAGACAATCTGCGGGACCGCTTCAAAGACCAGATTAAAAACGTAGATGACAGGACAACTAAAATTGTTGACGTTTCTTTCCAATCCGACCAATTGAAACGGATTAACGGCGTTTTGGACTTGCTCTCGACTCGTGTTGTGACACTGCAAACGGAAATGCATGCCCCGCCGCAAATTCAGTTGCGGAAAAAAGCGACTGTTCCCTTTTCTCCATCCGATAAAAAGCGGATACCGCTTGCGCTGATAGGTGCTGCCGGATGTTTTTGTATGCCGTTCTTCATCGGTATTGCGATTGAACGGTTAAAACCGCGGTTATATCACATTTCACAAATCCGGCGTTCACTTTCTGATGTCGCCCTTGGTGAGATTTTGGAGCCGCCGGTTGCCTGGGTTCGCGGGACAAGTTTCCGAAGGCGGCTTGCCCGATACAGAGAAAGCGTCAATAGTTGGTGTACGCACCTCCTCTTGTCCGACCCGTTCCGAAGTTGCCGAACTATTGCGATTGCAAGCGTTGCAGGCGATGACGGTAAGACGTTCTTAGCCATTCAGATTGCGATAGCGATGTCGCAGATGAAAAGCGGTCCCGTACTTTTAATAGACGGTGATATGCGTGTCGGTCACCTTCACACCTTGTTCGGCAATGACGAACCGGGGATAGGACTAGCCGACGTGTTATCGTTCCGCAACGGCTTCGGCGAAGCAGTTGTACTCAACGAAAATGAACCGAATTTGCACTTGCTTTCTGCCGGTAATTTGGATATGTCGCCTTATGAGTTGCTTGGCGACGGACGTTTTCATGAATTACTGCGGGCATTGAAGAATTATTCTTTGATACTGACGGTCGTACCGCCGGTTTCTCATGCGGCAGAGTCGCTGATGATGTCGGCTAGTTGTGATTCCACACTGCTCTGTGTACGGCAGGGCGAAACCGTATTAGCGGCAATGGAAGACGTGTACCGGAAACTGATTAGAACCGGAAGTCATGTTGACGGGATTGTCGTCAAGGATATTCCGCATTACCAGACGGCGGGCAGAGATGGCGGTTTTGCCGACAAACTCGAACAAATCCGATTGTCGCACCTTTTGCAGTATTCGGAATAAAAGGTTAAGACATTTTTATGAATCTCAATTACGGAATTGTAATTTCCAAATAGTTGTGTACAATCTGTGTAATTGATGATTAAATAGGTTTTATTTATGGGATATTTTATCACTTGAAAATAATATCATAACAATGAAAACTGAAGAGCAAAACGAAAATAACTATCTGGAAGAAGAAAGAGAACAAGAGCAGTCCGCTGCCGGCGGTCCGCATAAATTGTCGGAATATGTGGTTTCGTGGAAATGGCTTATCGGCGGCTTGCTGTTCTTTATCGCTATCGGTGTCTGTATCGGCGGAATCTACTATCACCGCTCTTTAAATTTTTCCCAAGATATTTTGGGCGTTGTCAAACGTATGCGTGACGAAGCCGACACCTCAAAGAAAAAGGCAGATGAGTTAACTGCTGCCGGCGGAAAAAAGGAAGACATAGCGGCACTGCTCCGTGATTCGTACAAAAAACGGCATGACGCGGCAAATCTTTTGAAGGGTTACGTCGACAGGCCCGGACAGGAGGCAAACGTCAAACTTCTGACCATCTTATACGAATTGAACGAATCGCTGCTTGAAGATGAAAGCAGTATACCGCGTCTGCTGCATAACCGCCGTGTGATGATTATGGATAACTGCAAGCGGCTGATACAAGCGATTACTGCCGAAGATGACGCTTTTCCATATCAACTGCGGCTGTTGGAACTCGAATGGGAACAGCGCAACTTCCCCGGTGTTCTTGATAGAGCAAAGACGGTTTTTCAGATTGATGCACGCAACGGTCGTGAAAATTACGAATCGTGGCGTTATGTTACTCTAGCGGTGCTGGCGCGTTTGCAGCAGTCCATCAAGTACGACCAAATAGGCGGACAGTTAAATCTGCCTCCGACGCTGGATGCCCTTCTGGACAAGGTTTTACAAATGAGACCGGAAAACGTGGACATCGCCAACCGCTACGCCCAATATCTTGCGGAAGTCAGCCGTCGTGAAGAGTTGCGGCAGTGTTCTTCGCAAGCAATTTTGGATATGCCGGAAAAAGAGCGGCTTGTGAAAGCAATGGCAATCATCAATGATATGGTGAGTCGAAACCCGCAGGAAGTCCGTGCCTATCTGGTGCGCTACGGTTTTAAGAAACTATACCTCAATCCGGTTGATGACCCTGTTCAACTCGACCCCGATATAGAAGCCATTCTGAAAATAGCCCCCAGCAATCCGGAGGGTTTGATTCTCGCCGGTTCGATTTCCTTTGCACAGTCAGCCATTGCGGCAAGAAACGGCAATAAAGAACTTTCCGAGTCGAAAAAGAAACTTGCCGAAAAATACCTCAAGGACTGTATAGAGAAAAATCCCAGTGTGACAGCCGGATACCTGCAACTCGGTCAGATTTATGCGGCTGACGGCAGAATCGATGACGCAATCAAGATTTGGGAAGAAGGCGTTCAGAAAAATCTGCCGATTGTGAATCCGGAATTGGTAGGACGTTTGATTATCGCTTTGATCGAGCAGAAAAAATTTGAAAAGGCGGAAGAGAACATCAATCATTTGCATAAATATGCTCAGGAAATGCAAATTTCGACATCGCAGGAATTTGTTCGTCAGATTCAGAACTTGGCAATGCTTTTGACAGCCCGGCAGAGTGCGGCAGAAGCGGCGGAAGCAACCGCAAAGGCGGAGGCAGCGCGTGCTGCCGGTCAGACAACAGAATCGCAGAAGTTCTATTCTATCGCTCAAAGAAAAACAAGCGAGACGACGCAACTTCTTGAAAAACGCCTCAATAACTTCGGCAAGACCCCGTACGACTTTATCGTTGACGAAAACAGCATTTATTATCACCTGCTGGGCGACTCTTTGATTCTTGCCGGACGGCTGATGGCGGAACAATCGAAATGGAGCAAAGCCGCTGATTTCTTTGGATTGGCGATGCGTTTCGATAAATATCGAAAAAATGCGGCATTGCTGGCATCGAATGCTTATCAACAGTTGCATTTGCCGGAACAGGCAGTTGCTATTCTCGGCGATGTCCTGAAATACTCCCCGAATGATATAACGCTGCGCTATCAGTATGTGCAGAGTTTATATCTTGAACAGATTCCCCGCCGGCTGCCTTCTTTGGTTGACCTCGATAATGTCGAAAAGGAACTGGCTTATCTGGCAGAGTATGCTGGTGAGATTCCCAATCCATGGCTGGTTGACATACGTATCATTCACATACAGTTGGCGAAGGAAAATTTATCCAACGACCCTGAACGGATGTTCAAAGCATCGCAGGACGCTGCGAGAAAATTTAATGCGCTGGAAAGCAAGGAATTCCCGCTCCGCGAAGGTGATAATCCCGATGAGAAACGAAAAGTATATTCGGACGACTTGGCTTTTCTTTCGGAATTAGCCGGTATTTACAGTTCGATGGCGCGTATCTCCGACTTTGACCGGATACTTCAAAAAATGCGTGAATTGCCAGACGGCGAACCGGCTTACTTCAACGAATTGATTAACGATGCTCTGCGCCGCAATGACCGGGACAGTGCAGTTGCAGCCGCGGAAGAAGCGATGGCAAGTGCGGTCTTAACGCCTGAACAAAAACAGCGGTTCATTTTGTTAATGAAAGACCTGAAAGACGATACCGTTGATTCGATGGATAAGGTTTATTCACAACTTAAGTCAACGTTTGACCAAAGTCCCGATATGCTAAAACCGCAGGCATTTTTTCTGCTTGCCAACATAGCAATAGACAGAAACGACCTTCAGCAGGCAAAGGCAGCGCAGGAACGTCTTGAACAAATGGAAGGCGCACCCGATTTTGGAACAATGTGGCGGTACATAAAAGCACGTTATGTTCTAGCCCAACAGGAACCGGACTATGACAGCGCAAGGAAAATTCTGGAAGAAATTATTGCTCTTGATTCCAACTGGGATATGGCGTACCTGCTGCGGGCAAGAATTGAAGAACAATTCATAAAAGGAAAACCGGAAGACCCGAAAGCGAGAGATAAAATCATTGAGGCGTATCAGACGGCAATCCGTTGCGGCAACATTCAGCCGGCGGTCTGGAATCGGCTGCTTGTTCTCTGTGAAGAAGCAGGACGGCTGGATGACATCAAAAAATTGCGCCGCGAAGCGATGATACGTAACGTTCGTCTTGAAGGTGTGGGTGTTGGGCGTTTCCCGCAGCCGTATCAGCGAATGTACGACCAAGTCAGTGAGTCCCTCGAAAGCGACCCGCAAAGTGCTGACCAGATTGCCCGCCAATGTATTGTACTGGCAGAAGGACGGCGGGAAAAACCGGACTTAATTTTCAGTTTGCAGATTGCTTTCGGTAAGTTGTTCCTTGATGCCGATTTAATTGACAGCGCAATGCGGCATTTACGGGAAGTGTCAAAACGCGGCGGTGCTTATGTTTATCCGCTTGCGGTCGCATTGGCAAAAGCGAAAAAAGTCGATGAAGGTTTCAATTTGATTCTCGATGAGATTGACCGGATGCCGTCGTCAATGCCTACGCTTATTCCGTCGATTCTGGTTTTGTTTTCGGAGGTCACACCTTCCGAAGCGGTTTTCCAGCGTATAGATAAACTAATGCTGCGGATAGAAAACGGCGAACGGCCGGTGCTGAGTACAGATATTGAAAAGACCGATGAAAAAACGCATCACATCGACTTCGATAAGCCGCGGAGTGTTAACAGTATGCTGCTGCGTTTCCCGGAAAATTCGGAAATTCCTAATCCGGATAGCATCGAGATTTTCCCGCCGGAAGATGATGAAACGGAAATTGAATGATAAATCCAGCAGAATTACGCTGTAACGGCGTAACATAAAACAGTATTACAACAAACATCAAACTTAACGAGTTTTGTAGAAGGAGTGAGTCATGAAAAAGTGTGTGATAAATATATTCTTATCCGTCGGGTGTTTCTTTTTCTTTGGGGTACTGCTTTCTGCACAGGAAGCGGATGCTCCGGCAAAGCCGATAGAAAATTCTGCGCTGCAACCGGAAACGACAAGCGAAAGCGTAAAGGAAAACACAGAGAACAACAAGCCGTCGCCGCCGAAGATAACGCCGGTAAAAGGCGGTTATTATGTCCGCTGGGATAAACTCACGGATATTGGTTCCGTGCAGATACCGGGGAATATGTCCGGCAAAATGGAGATATTTTTCGATATTCGTCTCGAAGATATTGATAAGGCACCGCAAAAGCCGGAATCTGCCGATACATTGAGACCGCTTGCCGATTATTGGGTTAGACGCGGAAAGCCGGAACACGCCATTGATTTATATCGAAAGGGCTTGGAAAAAGACCCCGACAACCTGCCCTTCCAAAACAATATCGCTTATCTGCTGTCGGCAGTAAAGGGACAGCACGACGAAGCACTCGATATTGTGAACAAAGCGTTGGAAATACGGGTTGACAACGTAACTCTGCTGGATACCAAGGGCTTGATTTACATAAATGCCGACAGACCGGACGAAGCAATTCCCATCTTGGAGCGGGCGGTGACACTTTCATGTCAAGGACCGATTTATATGCTGCACTTGGCTCACGCACTGGATTTAGACGGGAGAAAAGATTCTGCATCTAACTGGTTTGCGAAAACCAGACCGTTTCTGGAGAATTCGACACTTTCCAAAGAAAACCAGAAGATTTTTGATTCTCTCAAGATGAAATACGGGACTCCCATTGAATAAATGAAGCGAAAAGTGCCGAACATCATTTGAAAACAATTTACAATATAGAATATAAGGTACACAATGGCTTTTCATAGACGGCATAAGAATACTCCTTTGATTGTCGGCATCGTTCTTGTTGCGGCGGCGATGTTTTCGGTAACTATGGTCTGCGCTAACCTGACCGGACGCTGGAGCCGATTTAAAGGGCTGGAAGAGTCACAAGCTCTTCTTAAGGAATTGCCGCGGACTATCGGCGACTGGAAATCAGACCCGAAGGACGACGGTGTTATCAGTAAGGCGGAAGTTTCAATGCTGCAAATTGAAAACAGTTATATTATCCGTGTGTACAAAAACGAAAAAAATGGAGCGGATGTCAATCTGATGCTGATGGTAGGTCCAACCGGTTTAATTGTTGTTCATACGCCGGAGATTTGTTTCGGCGGACGTGATTTCAAAAAAGAAGATACGCCGAAAAAAGTGAGTTTTCCTATTGCGGATTATTCCGGTTCAGGGGCAACGGACGATACCTTCTGGAAAGTTCGTTTTGTCAATCAGTCCATCAGAGGCGGAAAAATCGCCTTCTATTATGCGGTCAGTTCAGGAAATGAATGGGTTGCTTCTAAAGACCCGCGAACTCTATTTCAGCAGTTTCGTTATGTTTATAAACTTCAGGTTCAGGCGCATGAAGATGTCGACAACGACAACGTAGAACATTTTCTGTCGGATTGCCTGCCGGTTATTCATAAACACATCAAACCGAATTAGTAATAAGTGTTGTGGATTTTATATGCAGAAAGTACAGCGGCATCTGGACTACAGCAGCACGGTAAACTTAGGAA
>WRCR01000108.1 GCA_009783865.1 Planctomycetaceae bacterium
AGCGCAGCCGGAGAAGGTTATTGCGGAACAGATACAGAGAATTATAGCGGAGGTTTAGCCGGTACTCCGGCTGCGCCCAATCTTTTACACATACCCTGCATTTATTCTCCGCCCAACAATTTTTGGCTCACTTTGTCAAGCAGGTCTCCCAAATCCTTATATGCGAAGTCGAGCATCGCCAATTCTTCGCCGTATTTTTTCGATGTTTCGTAGTCCTTCATATCAAAAGCCAGTTTCGCAGTTAGATACAGTGCTTTCTTCTTTTCGTCTCCGTTTTCCGTTATCGCTTTTACCGCCTCCTGATAATGTTTCATCGCAAGCGTGTGCTGCTGTATTTGCTGAAAACACTGTCCAATCGCCAATAGACATTCGCCCTTCTTCGTCACATCCTGCTGGGCTATCTGAAACTCGGCTATTGCTTCTCTGAAAAGTTTTTGCTTCCGCAGCAGCATTCCATACTCGAAACGATAACCGGAATGACTCGGATGATGCTTAATCCGGTGCTTCACCAATTCCAGATTCTTTTCCTCGTACTCTGCTTTCGTTTCATTGAACGGCTGGACTAATTCCTTGTTGCGGGTTGTTTCGAATTCTTCCTTGAGTTTCAAAACCTTAGCAAGGAGTTTCTGTTTTTGAGCATCCAGCAGCCGCTCCTGCATATCCGGTGCCTGTTTGGATTTTTCAACGCATTTCACTAAGTACTCTTCGGCTTTATCATAATCGCTCTGCTGATAGTAATACTGCGCCAATGTAAGGTAATTTGAAATATCTTCGGGATTCTTTTTAATTTGCCTTTCAACTTGCTCGATGTAGGTTAATTTTCTTCCCATTACATCTTCGTCTTCTGCGATTCCGCCTCTTGCTTGAGCCGCAGCATCCCGAAGTTGGCTGCCGTCGCCGGTCGCTACTTTCGATTTGTGAATGGTCTTTTCGACATCCAAATTGCCCCGAAATCTTAATGCGTCTTTATCCTGCGGTCTTGTTTTTATGTATCTGTTCATGCAAGTGATTGCGCCGTCATAGTCGGCAATGTCCCTAAGAGCGTGAGCGCAAGCCCAATTCGCATCGGCATCCATCGGTTCGGCATCGCAAGCCGCACGATAGTATTCTAGAGCAACTTCGGCGTATCCCATTTCCGAGCAGGCATCACCGCCGTCGAGGAATGCTCTTACGTCCCACGGATTAGCCCGAATAGCAGCAATCGCCGCTTTGAATTTCTCTTCCGGTTTCTTTGACGCGACTGCTTTCTTACTGGAACTCGCAACGGAGCCGAAAAATCCTTTCTTCTTTTTTTCGCCGAATTTCTTTTTCAGATTGGCAAGAAAGGTCTTGAAATAAAGTATATTTGCAGGGTCGCCGAGAACGCAGGGAGTCAAATATATGTCGTCGGCGTACTGGAAACCGCTTTTCATCATTTGCTTATTGCCTTCGGCAAAAAGTTTTTGCAGTTTTTCCCGCTCCGCAGGAGAAATGGTTGATTCAGTTGGAGGATTACTCATTGGAATAGTGGAAAATACAAGTAAATTTTGTGTATAATCATTAAAATTGTACTGCGATTGTACATTATTACAACAACGTTTTCAAGTCCTGTCCATGAATAATCGGTTTCGACTCCGAAAAAACATGATGAACTGATTCCTGTAATTAAAAATACCCATTCGGCGTAGTGCCGGACGAGATAAAGTTTGAGTTTCGTCAACATTCACGAGCCGTTTTACGAGCCGCCGACTATAGTCGGCGGTTAAAAAAGCGGATTGGTTGACTTCACGGTCGAAACGGTGAAAGCCGAGTGAAGGTTTGCCAATAGCAACAGTTTAGCGATACTCCCGTAGAGGGAGTGCCGTGTCGTTGCTATTGGGAATCTTCGGCGTTCCTGTCTTGAAAGCAGTTATGCACCGCCTTCGACCGCGGGAAGAAATCCTATCTTGTGAACACGCCGCTCCCGTTCTAGAGTGGTTTCTGTTGCCGTTGCTCGGCTTGATTTCCGGTATGGTGCCGGGAAAGATTTTTTAATGTGTTCCTTTAACCAATGGAGGTAATTATGCCCGAAGCGGTTCAATGTCCTTATTACAGCGGCAGCGGATACTGCAACATTTCCGGATGCTCACAATCGGAGTATCAGAGAGCAAACTATTGCTGCACCGAAAAGAGCAAGGAAAATTGGCAATCCTGTGCAAACTATCAGGGTGCCGGCGAAGTCACTCGCATTGAAAAACGAGTGAGATGAATGGTTTTACGAGCGGGAAACTATTGTTTCCCGCTTTCACAAAAAAACGTCTTTTCTAAAAGCGGAAATCGCAGATTTCCGCTCGTTACCCCACCGACGCAGTCGGCGGCTCTCTCACAACTCGCCCCGGCACTTTTTGCTCTTGCCAACTTTAACGAGTATGTTATTATTTGCGCAGATTATCGTTCTGCCGGTTGACACCGGCGGCTATTATTGAGAAATGTTAAAATGGGTAGAATAACGTTAAAATAGGTAGTCACTATGTGCAAAATGATACAGTTTACAGAAGTGTTTTGTTTTCAAGCGGTTACGTCGATAAAATTTTTTAATTTAGGGCTTGATGTTAGGTGGTTGTCAGTTGTTGTTCTGCTTTTTTTCACTGCCTGCGCTCCGCAGAAAGACGAACCTGTCTCGCAAAAAGAAATCCGGCGGGTTATTGCCGAAACGCCGAGTATCACCGAAATACTGTTCGACATCGGTGCCGGTGAAACCCTTGTCGGCACGTCAGCGTTCACGAAGTATCCGCCGGAGGCGGCTGACATCGAAAAAATCGGCGGTCTTTACGATGTCAGTTATGAAAAAATCCTGTCGCTGGAACCCGACCTTGTTTTCTGCTTGGAAGAAAACAGGGAAATGCGGTCGAAAATGAGGTCCTTCGGTATTCCGTTTAGAGCGGTAAATCATCGTTCTATTGAAGGGGTCTTGAATTCCTACGAAATTATCGGGGATTGTTTTTCGCAAGAAATTTATGAACGGGCTCTTGTCCGAAAAGCGGAATTGTCCGAAAAATTGACGAAACTGTGGGAACAGTACGGAAAGTTAAAGCCGGTGCGGGTGTTGCTTTGCGTTGACCGGTCGCGGGGATTGAACCGCCTTGAGAACGTTTTTATAGCGGCAAATAATCCTCATTACGAGGAAGTAATTCGGCTTGCAGGCGGCTTGAACGCTGCAAGCGGCGGGCAACTGCCGTTTATTAGTCCTTCGGCGGAAGGAATTATCGATTTGGCACCGGAAGTGATTGTCGAACTTTATATCGGTAATGCGCCGCCGGAAAATTTGCAGAACGATTGGAAAGCACTCGGCGATGTTGTACCGGCTGTTAAGAACAATCGGATTTATGTTATTACTGATGATTTTGCAACGGTTCCGGGACCGCGCATTCCGCTGTTTGTTGAGACGCTTGCGAAAATCCTGCATGGAGATAAGGAGTAATTTTCCGGCTCACGTTTTACGCATAAAAGGGTGTGTAAAAGTAATGTCCTTATTATTTCGATGCGATTTTCTTTATTTTTCATCATAAGGAGGTCCCGTGCCGATTGCCGACAAAACTATTCAAAAACTGTTATACACAAAGGCAACAGCCGCTATTCGCAATATCGACGCAACTATAGCGGCAGATGTTTACGCGCTTGCGATGGAAATCATCAGCAGTGCAGTTCCGAGGGAATTTCATGTCAACATAGCGTATAATACCTTGACACATTTCGAAAGTGCAAAAACGAGAGCAGACGATGAATATGAGGCAAAATGGCGGATACTCTACTGGCAATGCGACGATAAACCCGTTCTCGACTGTAATGACCCCAAGATAGAAGAATGGCTGCAATCACTCGGTTACGATTACAACAATCATGAGGTGTACGAGGACTTCCAAAAACACAGTGGATACTCGAAATACCATGATTTGTCAGAAAAATTTGGGAAGAAATACACCAAAATCATCATATCAATATGTAGGCAACTGCATACGGACGGTGTTATTGAGCAAAAATTCGGACGTGTTCTCCCGATTCTCATTTGCGACTCTATTCTTTCCTGCGGACCGTTAGAGTGGACGCAGCAGGGAAATCCTGTCGGACAAGCCGCCGAGTTTGAGCGATGGATGCTGCGGCCGCCGAAAACAGAGACACCGGAAGAGTTGCATGAACGCTTAAAGGAAGCGATGGACATCAACTGGGAACAGAAGAATTGGGATGAAATGTCTCCCGTCGAGTTCTACAAAGATTTTATCGACGAACTGGTTTTCGGTTATACTTCGACCAGTGTTTCCGCCAAGCGGCTGGTTGAACGCAATGAATTTCCGCCGCAAATGACGGGAAGCGGTGAATGGCATCGCCTTCTTTCCGGTTTAACCGAAGAGCAGATAGATTTGCTCGCGCTAAAACTTCTGGAAGAAAGACAGGGTGCCATTCATGATGTGCTTGCGCAACTGACCTATCGGGTTGACAGCGGAATGGAAATTATGTTCAACGGCAAACCGGTGCCGACGCAACTGAGCGGCATGGGTTTGCACGGTGATTACATCGGACGGCTTGACGAGAACGACAGATGGGAATGGCCGGAAACTTGAGCAATGAAGCTGCATTCCTTGGAATACATCGCTAGATAGAAAATGTTATAAATTATTTGCACAATGACCATGTAAGATGAAAAAGTTAGCCGAATGCCTATGAGTAATCTATGGGCGGATGGACTGCAAGAGATTAAAGCCGAGAGAGGGCGACACTTGACAATCTCTGATATTAAAACGCAAAGTTACTCCCAAAAAGGGATGTAACCAACTAAACCGACTGGCATCCTTCTGAATTTACTTTTCGTCAAATTGAATTGCATCTATTTCGATATTACGATGTTTAATAAACTAAATCTCAATTGAAATGTTTTTGATAACCAGCGGCGACACAGTCGCCAGCTCTCCGGTAATCAATACCACCGATAAGCATAATCGGCAAATCGCCGGAACGCAATATCCGCAGCGGTTCTATTGTCGAGATAGTAGGCAAGAACATCACGGTTCGCTTCCAGTTGCCGCAGCAGCAGAACATCCGCCGCCTGATACCGGGTCCAAGCGTATTCCCGTTTCGGCATGAAGCGTAGCGGGTCGTCAATATGAGGAAATGTCCGAAGGACTTGGTCGCGCCGCATCTCAAAAAGTTTGTTCGCCAGATGAGCGCGGATGCCTTCCCGAATGATTTCGTTTTCGCAGTTCATCAAAGGAAGGAACGTCAAGTATCCTTCGTTAGCGCAGGGATGAACGGTAATCTGAACCGACGGTGTCAAGTCGCCGCGCAGTATCCGGGCAACATTGTACCGGTGAACGAGGTAATCGACAGGCAACACACAGTAGAGAAACACCATTGCAAGAACCGTCCACGTAAAACGCGAAAGCAGCCAGCGGAACGATTTTCCCTTGGCAATTTTTCGGACGACAAAGATGAAGCCGATGAGAACCGCTGTCATTCCGAGCAGTCCGACAACACGCATTCGGGTCATGCCGTTGAAACCGATGTAAATGTAAAGGCGGTTATACACAGCAAGTGCAAGGATAATGTTGAGGAACGACCAAGTCCAAGCCAGTGTCCGCAGCGTTCCTATGCGCGGGTCACGCAGCATTTCGGTCTGGAAAATCAACGAGAGAATCACCGTACTTAGTGCAAGAGCGACGGTCAGCCATACCGCACCTTCGTGAGAATAGCCGGAGTAACAAAACCCTTCGGAAAACTCCTGAAACCACAGCGTTTTGAACTCAAAGACAAGATAGACCGCAAACAGAATTATCACAGTGAAAAGCGTGTTCCGGCAAGCGGCGTAGTATTGCGAGCGTTCCGCGGCAAGGTCGGCGGAAGGAGCGTCCGAAGATTCATTGTTGTCGTTGAGCAATCGCATCGGATTCAACAATCCGGCGGCGAGCCACGCACAAAGCACCCAGAACGGTATTTGGAGAACGTCCGGCAGATAACTCGTGATTTGGTTCAGGAAGTCGCCGATTCTTTCAAAAAATTCCCGCACCATTGTTACGAGAGCGGGATTCGCCAAAACGAAGAGCGTTCCGAAAACAAGCAGCGCACACAGCGGCAGGAAAACAGCGAGACACTTTATCCCGGACGGCATAGCGCGGTGAGAAAAGATGAAGCGTCCGTAGTCGTTCAATCGGGAACCGCCGGAAAAGAGCGACTCGAAAGAATAAGCACAGATTTCCGGTATCCGAAACTTCGTACCGCTTTGAATGGTTCCGAAAATCAATATGGCGGCAACACCGGCAGCGGCGGTTGATAGGAAACCGCACCAAACCAACTTTGCCGAAACGATGAGAAGCAAGACGGCAAAGGTAACAGCGGTTACGTTGAATCGCGGCTTGGCAGCACCGAACCAGAGCAGGAGAGTCAGACCGGTGAACAGGGCGGCAATACCTGCAAATCCGGCACCGTGATAGATAGTTGCATCGGCAAGTGCTACAGCGGCGGCGACTGTAAGCAGTTCCCGCCAGATAACCGGCTTGGGCGGAGGCGGAATCGGTTGCGGCGGCGCGTCCGCGTTCCAAAGGCGGGTTGGGTCTTTCGGTTTGGACGGCGGCGGAACATCCGCATTCCAACGGTTTGAAGGGGCATTGTCCGGCATGATATTTTTCTCCCATCAAATTTTCGGCTACACAATCGCCCGCTACCGCGGATACCACCTTTTGCCGGCAATAGTTAACGTCTTCTTTTCGCCCGGCTTGAGTTGCAGCACCCACACAAGCGATGTGGAATCATTCGGACCGCCGTCAGAAGCATTGAGCGTTTTTTTCTGCGGTTCAACTTCAATTTTCTCAATCTGTCCGTAAAACGCTGTGTCGAGATTCAACGTGATGTCTTCATTCCGCTGATTGCTGATTTCAAGAGTTCTGATTACTGAACGCTGAAAATACGTCCGTCCGAAAAATTCCGAACCGCGGCTGTCCTGCTGCGCTTCGGCAGTAAATTCTTCCTTGTAATTGACCCGAACATTCATTACCTTCGTAATTTTCACCGAAGCAAGTTGCGAAGGATTCACCCAGTACGACTTACACTGTCCGAGAAAGCGTCCGTTCTCCGTAATGGCTGCCGGTGCTGTCGTCATCGGAAACGGCAGCGGATTTTTGAATCGCACGACATCATATATTTCAATCGGTGTATGCCGATTATTGACATTGTTCTGTCCCGTAAATAGCACCGGAACACTGCACTCCAGAACCCTCTGATATTCCGCTTCGCCTTTTCCTGTTGAAAGCGAAAGCGTGTCGCCGGTACCCAAAGTCCGTTTGCCGATGGACTGATAATGTATATCGGGACCTTCGCCCGCTGCCGCAGCCGTGATGTCAAAATCGGGAGAGATCGAGATAGGCGAAGGTGCCATCTGTTGGGTCATCATCGAATTACCGACAAAACCATCAAACCGCTGCGAAGGCAGATTCAACTGCTGAAAGAATTGCGCTAATACCTGCGAAGGGTGCAGCAGCGAGCGGACGTTTGATGTTTCGATTTGCGGGAAACCGCTCACCAGCAGGACTTCGGCGTTCTCAATCGGCAGCCATTCATTGCGGATTTGAGCGGTTTGGTCGATGCTCAACTTTTGACCATCCAACAAGTTAATACGGTATGACGGCGACCACGCTGCACCTTTTACCAAATAAAACAGTTGGAGTTTTCCGCTGGTCTTGCCGTTGTTCGCTTTGACCGTGAAGAGCAGCACCGGCTTCTTTTCGGTGCGTTCCTTCAGCGGTGCTGCGGTCTCAACAGAAACGATTCCCTTTCCCGCGCCGGTTAGAAAGACGTATCGTCCTTCCTCGTCTTTTATGAGCATCTGCGAACCGATGCCGACCGGAACCGGTCCCATTGAAGACGAATAATACCGCCCCATTGCCGAACTTTCGGGCAGCAGCGAATTAGATACCTTTTCCGGCGGTGCAATAACAAGTTCACCCTGATACACGGAGTTATCTTCAAGCGTCACTTTAACTTTCACACCGTTCAAGTCGGCAAGCGTTGGAGCATTTACGCCGCTTTGAATCGGCGTTTTGACTTCCTGCTGTGTAGAACGGATTTCTACATTTAAATCGCTTTCGGCGAAAAAGGTGCCGTGAATAACTTGCGGCACCTCACTCCAGCGGTACACCCCTTCGGCTGGAATATCCGCTTCCTGCCGGATAACAGCCAGCCCGTTTTTGAACAGGGCAACGGTTTCGGTTTTGACAGTTAGGTCTTTCGGCACTTCCGCAAAACAAATGCTGGAAACGAGCAGCACGCAACATAAAGAAAACAGACGGGACATAATAATTCTCCTGATATAAGTGGGGGCTGAAGCCGCCCGCCTCTTTAGACGATATTGCTTTTACTTGAGCGATTTGCGGACATCTTCAAGTTGTCCGCTGCTGCCCAAAACCGAATTCTTGTGAATAATGTAAGCCGAATACGCTTCCATGAACACTTTGCCAGCCGGACGCAAATCGAAGTCCTCCGGTTTGTCACGGAAATGCTCTCGATGAATCGCACACCAGACCAAGCGTCCGTCGGTATCAATGTTAATCTTCGTGACCCCAAGTTTCGCTGCCGGCAAGTATTGCCCTTCGTCCACGCCGCTTGCGTCCTTGAGTTTTCCGCCAGCGTTATTGATGCGGGCAACCCACTCTTTCGGGACGCTGGACGAACCGTGCATCACCAGCGGGAAGTTCTTCGGAACCGCCTGTTGAATCTTTTCAAGAACGTCAAAGTGCAAACCCTGTTTTCCGCTGAACTTGAATGCGCCGTGCGAAGTGCCGATTGCGACCGCAAGAGAATCAACGCCGGTCTTTTCAATGAATTCCGCCGCTTGAGCGGGGTCGGTCAATTTCACTGAACCGACAATGTCTTCCTCGACACCACCGAGTTGTCCGAGTTCCGCTTCAACAACGATGCCTTTGGCGCGTGCTTTGTCAACAACGCGTTTGGTAATCTCAATGTTCTTGGCGAACTCTTCGTGTGAAGCGTCAATCATCACGGAAGAATAAAAGCCGCTGTCGATGCAGTCGTAGCAGGCATCTTCGGTTCCGTGGTCGAGATGAACGGCAAAAACCGCTTCGGGAAAGACAACATCGGCACTGCGAATGAGTCCTTCGAGAAACCGCTTGTCGGTATAACTTCTGGCACCGCGTGAAATCTGAATGATGAACGGGGCTGACTTGCCGCTGTCGGTAGGGTCTTCATTTTTTACGGTTTTACCGAGATTGCCGCGGAACAAACCTACGATTTGTTCGAGGTTGTTGATATTGTAAGCGCCAATGGCATATTTGCCATAAGCATGTTGGAACAGGTCTTTCGTTGTAACAATCATTACCATTTCTCCATTGAGAGGGTTGTATCTGACAGGAATCGTCCGACAGCCGAACTTCACCCGATTATAACACAGCGGAAACATTTTAACAAGGGGCAGAACTTTCCAGTCCCGGTTCTATGAAAAACAAGCATAAACCACCGAACAACAAGCCTCGACTCGAAAATTTTTTTGCGAAGCCAAACCCCTAAAAAACAAGGAGCAAATGTCTGCCAACGCCTTTGTTTTACCTGAACCACCTGACTTAACATTTTCTTTCCCATCTTAACATTTTGAGGTCGGTCGCTACATTGTGATAACAAGCACAAATTCTAGCACACCCGCTAAACTTGGCAAGAGCAAAAAGTGCCGCCGCGGCAGGCAGAGCGGCGGGGATACCCCCGCTGGTATTTATATTGCAGACATAATGTTTGGGAAGAATTTCACTATTTTTCTGTTTTTTCTTGCAAACACTGAAAAAGCATGCTATAAGATACGTAGTAAAAGACCAAGTTGGCTTCAGGCACTTCAGACCGGCTTAAGTGTATGAAATTGTCATTAACGTTTAAAATTTAAGAAATCCAGTCATATGTTAAACCGTTTCAAAATCGGACCTAAATTGTTCGGCGGATTCATCATCGTACTGCTTTTGCTCGTCGTTGTCTGGCAGGTGGGCAGAATGGCTATCAATCAAAAAACAGAAATGGCTGCCAAAGTTGCCAATGCCGAGGCTCTCATCACTGCCGGTTTGACGATGCAACGCGACATCCTCGATGCAATGAATGCCGTCAATCTGGAAACAATCACACTCGAGAAAGAACACGCCGACGAAGTCCGAAGAATCGCGAAGAAAATTGAAGACGAGCATGAAAAGGACTTCGACTTGATTGACGATGAAGGCATGAAAAAGAAGTACCGGGCAATTTTGAACAAAGTTCGCGAATTTGCCGCTACGGATGCGAAAGCGTGGGATACTGAAGTCGTACGGAAGAAAGCCGCCGATAAGCGACTCGAATTGGCGTTGGAATTGGTCGCTTGTGTCGGAAAAATGTCGGACGCTATCAACGCGGTAACGAGAGACCC